>NZ_JBGVOG010000041.1:0-29084 GCF_045126245.1 Methanobrevibacter sp.
TATTGATTTGCTGATAGGTCCTGAAGAGTCCTTATAAACCTGACAGTCTTAAATTCCAAAATTTGCAAAGAAAAATCCTAGAACAAAGTTATCCATAAACATTAAAAAAATTTAAATTCTAAACAAACATAACTATTGACAAGAAAAAATGAAGGAATTGATATGGATTTAATAAAAGAATATAATGAAAAGGAATTAACAATAAAAGTTAAAGATAAAATCGACACAACTACAGCCCCCGACTTTGAAAATGAGATAATTGATGAAATAGGCAACTTTAATTCATTAATAATTGATTTTACAGAATTAGAATACATTTCAAGTGCGGGTTTAAGAGTTTTATTTACCGTCAAAGGAAAATTAAACCCCCAAAATATTCCATTCATCATTAAAGTTAATGACATCAACAAGGACATTTTTGAGATGGCCGGCCTTGATAAAATATTAAATATCATTAGAAACTAATCGATTAAACTTGTGAATTCATCCTCGACCTAAAGAAGTCAAAGTATTCTCACACTATTAAGATAAAAATTTCCTGTCAATATCCTCATAACATATTCCATATTAACAGCCATTTCACCATAACAACTCTAATTCGAGTTCACAATTTCATTTTACATCCTATTCAAAATAATCAAATTTATTTAGATAATCTATCAATCGTTTAAGATAATTCTTATCTGGTTTAGGCCACTTGAATCCTAATGAATGAAGAATTTCAATAGTCTGTTCGATTTTAACGTTTTCTTCGAAGTTATCTCTTTTATCGAACTCCTCGATTGAAATATCTGAAGTGATCATGCCCTGTATATTCTCACCCATATTCTGCTGATAGATTTTTTTAAACATATCGAAAGCCACTTCGGCAATTCCATAACCCTGCCTATTCAATGCATCGACAATATCCCTACAGGATATATACTGGTCATTCATGCAATGGAATAGTCTGGATTTTTCTGGAGTTTTACAAAGTGCAAGTATTCCTTTTGCAACATAATCTATTTGGCTCATGTCCATTTCTTCATCAGCCATCATAGGAGTTATTGCTTTTAGTTTTTTAATAGCCTTAATGTTATTTAAAAATGCATTTGTGTCATAGTTTTTCTGGAACAAACCGTCTGAATAACGGCTCATCAGGTTTCCAACCCTTATTATCTTTACAGGAAGCCCATTTACCGCCGCCTCTAAAACTATCCTTTCGGCTAAAAATTTACTTTTTATGTATTTGTTTGTTAAATCCTGTTCATAGTAAAATGTTTTTTCGTCATAATCCTGATTTGGATATGTCTCCTCATTTAGAGAATATGATGAAAGGACACTGATTGTGGATATTTGTACATATTTTAAGTCATTTCTAGTCTGTGCGAATTTAATTCCATTGATTACCCCGTCAACATTCACCTTGAAGATATAGTCATCGGCTGTATAGTGTTTTACAATAGCTGCTGCATTAATTATTGTATCAATTTCTTCATCTTCAAGCTTTTTGAAATCATCGATGTCCGTTATGTCCCCTTCAATTAGGATAATACGTGACCCAATTAGGTCAGTGCAATCCCCATCAAAATAATAATCCATCAAAGCGATGAAACGTTCTTCGCATGAAGCGAAATTGCCTTTTCTCAACATACAATATATTTTTCCTTTCTCATTCCTGATGAATTCATAAAGAATATGGATTCCTAAAAATCCTGTAGCTCCAGTCAATAATACATTGCCCAATTTTGATTTCTCTCCCCCAATGAAGTTTTCAAGGGTATTTTCTTCAAGAAGTTTATTAATCTTTCCATAATTGTAGTTTTTTATGATATCATTTTCTATGTTTGAGTCCTCTTGAGAATCATTTTCACCAGACAGGAATTTTGCCAATGCTTCAGGAGTCTTATTATTGAATATATCTTCATATTTTACATTATAATCTCGTTTAAGCATTTCAATGATTAATTTAGATGCAACTAGTGATGTTCCCCCGATTTCAAAGAAATCATCCTCTGCACCAACAGGTTCTATATTCAATATGGACGAAAATATTGCACAAATCTCCTGTTCGAGCTTTGTCCTAGGCGCTACATAATGCAGCTGCACTTTTGGTTGGGGAAGTCTTTTAATGTCAGTCTTGCCATTTGGTGTTTGCGGCATTTCATCAAGCTGCATAAATGCTGTTGGCACCATATAACGGGTAAGGCGGTTTTCTAAAAACTCTTTTAAGTCATTGCTGTCAATTACATCTGATGCAGTATAATATGCGCACAAATGATCCATATTGTTGATTTCTTTGATGACTACAACCGCTTGTTTTATATTCGGATACTGGTTTATGTTAGTTTCGATTTCACCAATTTCAATTCTCAAACCTCTTAGTTTGATTTGATTATCTATTCTTCCCTTGATGTCAATTTCACCATTCTGAAGTTCAATTGCATAATCCCCACTCCTATAATATGGAATACCGTTGATAGTTAAGAATGTCTCTTTTGTTTTTTCAGGCATGTTGTAGTATCCTTTTCCAACACCCATGCCCCCAATGTATAATTCACCCATTACGCCATTAGGAACCAACTTGCCATCAATGTCACGAACATCAGTTACATAATTGGTTAAAGGAGGTCCTACAGTTATATCGTTAATATCATTTATTTTCTTGTTGTTTGAAGTTATTGTCGTTTCTGTTGGACCGTAACTGTTATAAACAACAGCATCACAGTATTTTCTTAAATCTTCATAGACTTTTGCTGAAAACTGCTCCCCTCCAAGAAAAACACATTTCAAACATGAAACCACATTGCAAAATTCATCCAGTTCAAGATATGATGCAAGTCTTGAAGGAGTGATTTCTAAAACTTCCGGTTTATTTTCATCAATCAATTCAATTAGCTCATGAATATTCTTGATTTGAGAATCATCAGCCAATATCAATTTCAATCCATTTGAAAGAGATGTCAATATATCATCAACGGACACGTCAAAAGAGATTGTTGTAATGCAAAGCAAACTTCCGTAAGTGGATTTTGGGTTTTGAGCTTGATTACAAATGTTTTTATGGCTTATCATTACTCCTTTAGGATTGCCTGTAGACCCTGAAGTGTAAATCATGTATGCCAAATCATCAGGACTGACATCAACTGAAGGATTAGTGGTATTTACTTCCTTAAGAAGTTGACTAACATTTAATGAATTATCAGAAGTTTCATTGCTTATTATATAGTCCGCCAGGCTGTTTTCGTAAATGTAATTAATCCTTTCGAGAGGATATTCCAAATCAATAGGAACATATGTACAGCCTGCCTTCAGGACACCTAAAATAGAAGCAATTAAATTGCTATTCCGGTTAAGCATGATAAGAATATTGCTTTTTGGCTTTACACCTTTTTTTATTAATGCATTTGCAATCCTGTTACTCTTCTCATTCAGTTCCCCGTAGGTTAAAGTAGCATCGCTTGCAACCAATGCCACATCATTTGCTTTTTCAATAGCTTGCTTTTCAAAACGTTTATGTAAAATTGGAGTGTCTATCTCTTCAAATTCTGGAGTTTTGCCTTCCTCGAGTTCAATATCCTTTATTCTTAATTTATCCATATCATATATAAAGAATTGGAATAAAATGTATTTGATTGAACGCAGGAATAAATTAACATACTCCTTAGTATAAATCTGGTCATTATATTCAAGATACAAT
This sequence comes from Methanobrevibacter sp., assembly GCF_045126245.1. Taxonomy (GTDB): domain Archaea; phylum Methanobacteriota; class Methanobacteria; order Methanobacteriales; family Methanobacteriaceae; genus Methanocatella. Next base: position 3,680 of record NZ_JBGVOG010000041.1, read on the forward strand.
GTTATCTTTTCCCCATCATCAAAGACATCGAAGTTTATTTTATAATCTGTTGAAACGGTACCGTCAAGATCGATTATCTTATAGTTCTTATCATTTAGTTCAATTTTATCTATAAGAAATTCACGATAAGAATAGAAGAATTCTGGCTTTAACTGATATTCCTCTGCAAGTTTTGTGTATGGATAATCGCTGTGGATTACCGCATCCTTCCAGGATTTATCAACTGTTCTTATATAATCTTCAACCATCATGTTACGATTTTCACTATTTACAATAACAGGCAATGTCTTAACTAACATTCCTTGTGTGTTGAAGTAATTTGAGTTTGCCCTGCCATTAAAGATTGTTGTAATTAATGATTTATCCGTGAATGTGAATTTATTAAGGCTCAAAAGTATTGCCGCCATGAATAAAACATTTGGGCTAATTGAGTGGTCCTTACAGAAGTGTCTAACAAAAGTGGAATTCACTTGGTCTGAAACAAGCTTAATGTTTCCCATATCAGGATTGCCGTTTATATTTGGAGTTAAGACAGTTGATTCTATTCCTTGTGCAAATTGATTTTCGAAGAATTTTTTAGATGTTTCACTAAGGGAAGTTTTCTCTTCAATAAGACTATATACATAACCGTTAATCTTCTCCGTTTCTATTTCTTCACCATTATACGCTCTGGTTACCTCATTGAAGAAATTATCCTGAGATACTCCGTCTGTAATAATGTGGTGGAAATCACTGAAGAGAATGGTTTCATGAGGTGTTTTATACATCTTAAATCTGAATAGCTGATTGTCATTCAATGGAATCGGCTTAACGTCATTTGCCATTATTTCATTATTGCTGATGGAATCAATTTCAACAATATCAATTTCTTCAATTTCAACATCATCACATCTCTTTTGCATTAATTTACCATCATCAGTATTGATGATTCTTGTTTTAAGATACGGATGTGCTTCTACAACTTGAATAATGGATTCTTTAAGTTTATTTGAATCAACAGTGCTGTCAAACCTTACTGCAATAGGCAGAGTATATTTGATCTTATCGGTTTGCATGCACTCATAATAAATTCCCAATTGATTTTCAGTTAATGGGAAGCATTCCATATCCTTTGCGGTTTCAAGGATTCCTTCCACATCTATTTCAGATTCGATGTTGCTGTCAATTATGTCTGCAAGTGATTTGATTGTTGGATTTGTGAACAATGAAGTAATATCAATGTTTACATCTGTTTCATTGAAAATCATTGAGTTTAATTTCATCAATTTTAAAGAAGAGAAACCTAATTCATATAAATCATCAGTTGTTCCAAATTTGTCCGTATTGGCTATGGAAGCAACAAGACCCATCAACATTTCTTCAGTCTTATTTTCTGCTTTAACATACTCCAAATTCAATTTTGGCTTAGGAAGTCTTCTGATATCAGTTTTACCATTTGGAGATATCGGCATCTCATCAATCTGCATAAATACTGTTGGAACCATGTATTCCGTTAATTTGTTTGCCAGATTTCTCTTCAATAGATTTTTGTCTATCTCCTCATCGGCTGTAAAATAAGCGCATAAATGTTCAACATCATTAATTTTCTTAATTACAACAGCAACATGATTGATGCGTGGGAATCTTGCAATATTTGATTCAATTTCACCAATTTCTATTCTCAATCCTCTCAATTTAATCTGATTGTCGATTCTTCCTTTAATTACCAAATCCCCATTTGGAAGTTCAATAGCATAGTCCCCACTTCTGTAATATGGAATATCATTAATGGTTATGAATACTTCCTTTGTTTTACTTTCCATATTGTAATATCCTTTGGATACTCCATTACCACCAATGTACAGTTCACCCATAATGCCGGGAGGCAGTAATTTTCCATCAATGTCCCTGACTTCAGTTATGCAATTGTGCAGTGCCTTTCCAACAGTTATATTTTCCGCACTGACAATCTTATGAGCATTGCAGGTTACTGTTGTTTCTGTCGGCCCATAAATGTTATAAACCTCCAAATCAGGATATTTTAAGAGCATTGAAATCAAGTCTTTAGGAACCATTTCCCCGCCAACAGCAATATATCTGAAATTAGGCACCAGATTACTGAATTCATCATATTCCAAATATTGTTTAAATCTTGATGGTGCAGTAAATGTAAGGGAATCCGGTTTTTCCCTTTCAATTAATTCGACCAGTTCAATAATATTTTTTATCTCACTATCATTGGCCAGAACCATTTTCAAACCAAAGGTCAGGGGCATGAAATCAAGTAAAAATGCATCAAAAGACACTGTTGAAAGTGCAAGCGTCTTTTTCATTTTTGAATAAGCATTATAAATTACATTATCTTCACTTCTGGAGAATAAATTTGTAATGTTTTTATGAGTAATCATTACTCCCTTAGGATTTCCTGTGGAACCTGAAGTATAAATCATATAGGCCAAATCATCAGAATCAACATCAACTTGAGGATTATCAATGTTTTCCCCTTCAAGCAATTCATTAACGTCGATTGACTTTTCAACAGTACCATCCGCAACCAGATAATCCGCTTGGCTGTTTTCAAAAATATAATCGATTCTGCCTTTAGGGTAATTTATGTCCATTGGAATGAATGCGCATCCTGCCTTCAGGACACCTAAAATAGCAGCAATAAGATTGCTGTCTCTTGGAAGCATGAGTAAAACATTGCTTTTGGGTTTGACTCCCCGATCAATTAATGCATTGGCAATAACATTTGCTTTTTCATTCAACTGCCTGTAGGTTAATGTTGCATCAGTTGCAAAAAGGGCAATTTCATCACCTTTATCAATAACTTGCTTTTCAAAGCGTTTGTGAAGCAAAGGCATTTCAACTTCACTGAAGGCAGCATTTGCTTTTTCATCTAAAATGGCAATATCACAAATATTTGTCTTTTCAATATCTGCACAGATAATTTGTTTTATAATATTTTCGAGGCTTGATAAAAATAGATCAATGAATTCTTTTGTATATAATTCATTATTGTAAAATAAGGACAATGAAACAGTTTTATCATCTTCAACAATGCTTAAATAATTTGAATACTTAAAATCTGATTTTAAATCTTCATTAAAGCTATAATAAAATTCGGGTTTTAAAAGAAAATCATCATCATTTACATATCCGTCAAATGCCAAAGTTTCCCTATAGGTTTTATGGATTTTTTCTAAAAATTCCTTAATAGATATTTGCCTGCTTTCAAATTTAGTGGCAAATGGAACATTATTCAGATTGAAAATTAAGGTTTCATTTGAAAAATTGAATTTATTGAGGGTTAAAGTTAAACCCGCCAATAAAATTTCATTAATAGAAATTGAATTGTACCTGACAAACTCAACTAACCCGTCTTTTTTTAGTTCATATTCTGATTTTTCAATGATTCCCCTTTCTTTTTCGCCGTTCCTATTTGGAGAAATTAAAGATGATTCATCAAAATCTGCCCATAATTTTGAAAGGTATTCATTGAAAACTTTTGTGTTGTTGCTCATTTTACCAAACCATTAATCTTTATATTAATTTAAGGTATATTTAACATTCATTATAAAATTTAAGATAGGAATATATTTAATGAAACTGAAATTTCACAAGTCTATGTTGTGATGTTTTTTACATTGTGAGCAAGTCAAAAAGCTGTAGCGGAGATTTTTGGAACCAGTTGTCAAAATATATCAAAATATTTCATTAAAATAATTGAAGATAAAGAGCTAAAAGAAAACGAAGTATCCATATCCTCTAAAAAATTGTTTAAAAACCAAAATGAATTTATCAACTCAGAGTTGATAATCTCTAAAAAAGGAGGAAGACCCCAAAAATGGTATAATCTTGATGCAATCATATCAATAGGATATAGAATCAACAGTAAAGAAGCAACCCATTTTCATCAATTTATTACTGAATTTATCACTTCATTCATCTTGAGTTGAAATATATTTTTCATTTTTTTATAGTACTTCATTTATTTGAAGTAATATTTTTAACTACATCTAATGAAGTACTTCAAAATGTTAAAGTAATATTTAATAATTATATTAATTTTATTTAAGTATTATACTAAGAAATATGCAAAGTCAGAATTAACAAAATAAAATAATAACAAAAAAATATACTATTTAAACGATTAAAATGCTAAAAAAGAAATTTAGAGAAGTAAGAATTACTTCTCAATTATTATGTTTAATTTTTTATTTCAATTACTTTGTTCATAACAACATCATTTAACTTCTACTGTAGTATCGACAGATACTGCAGAGTAGTTATTATCCCCTTTATAGGTTGCAGTGACTGTATAAGTTCCGGCTTCAAAGTCAGTGAAATTGACAGTTCCTTGGCCTTCGCTTAAACTAACGAGTTTAGACTGATTGTCAACAGTGACATTGATAAGGTTGGCAACTTCATCGGCTGAAGACACATCAACTACAACATATTTACAGGAAGTTTTAGCGGAAACTGTTATATTAGGAGTGGCTTTTTTAACTTCTACAAATGTATCGGCAGATACGGCTGCATAGTTGGCATCACCTTTATAAAGTGCAACTACAGTGTATGTTCCAGCTGCCAAACCGCTAAATTTAAGAGTTCCTTTACCATCTTTCAATCTTAAAAGCTTAGATTGATCACCAACAGTAACATTAATACGATATGCAACAGGATCACTTAAGAATACATTAACAATTAAATCTTCACCGTAGCTTACGTCTTGTGTAACAACAATAAGATCTTTTGGAACTGCTTTATTGACTTTAACAGTAGTATTTGCTATATAGTACTTCATTCAATTGAAATAATTTTTTCAAATATATCTAAATGAAGCTTCAAATTGTTAAAGTACATATTTTATAAAATACATAATAAATAAAAGATGTTTTATAGGAAAATTATTCAAAACACATTTGAAGAGGTAAAATAATGGATAACATAGTGTTTAAAGATTGTGAATATCGTTTCACTGAAAACAATGAATTATACTGTAAGAACAAAACAGGCAACGACATAAACTGCGATAACTGCAAAGAAAACATTCACTTGAACTGTGACAACTTCAGTCCAAAAAAAGATTATTGCCTGAAATTCTTCAGGGAAAACATAAGTGAAGTAACTGAATGCCAAGAAAAAACAGTGTTCAATGATAAAGACTTATCCAGAAAGTGGAGTAACTAGTTATGACCAATCTTGATTGAAATGCATGTTTCAATCAAAACATTCAATTTTTATTAGATTAATGAAGTCATGATTAAATTGAATGCAATATTTTCATTAAAAAAATATATTAGAATAATCTAGTTTGTGCATCAATATAGCTTGGCTCTGAAATTTCATTTACAGCATCACCATCTTTAACATCACCAATTAAAAGTGGAGAATTCGGATTGTGCAACTTCTGATTCCTTTTAACTAGTTTTTGACTATAATTTGCATAGCAATATTTACATCCATGCAAACAAGTGTTATATGCTCCAATATCCCTTCCAAAAATACAATCACATTCGCGAATCCTATATTTTCCTTTAGGGATTTTTAAATTATTGCCAATAGCCTTTTCTATTACGCTTTGAGTCATACATCCGCTTGAGTCAAATCCGAATTGGTCAAGCAGAGTTCCTTCAACACAGGTTTTCATTTGAATTCCATATTCATTAGCTATTTTTGAGAAATTCTCGCCAATCACCAATTGTTCAGACTTTGTTACTTCTTTTGCCTCGGAAAAATTTCTCAATACCTTCTGATATAAATCAATGAAGCTTATCGTGCAGTCATTGGTATAATCTGCAAGCTCTGATGCCATCAGCTCAAACATATCCATATGAAAATCAAGAGAGTATTTTTCAGTGATGAAAATCGGATCATATCTCCAGGAAATTTTATTTATTCCCAAATGTTCAGATAGCTCCTTAAAAGATTTTATGACCTTTCTGAAATCAGGAACATTAACTTCAATGTCTTTTTCATACGGATTGATTGTTACAAACCAGAACTGATTGAAATCATCCAATTTATCAATGTTTTTAAGAAGTGGCTTGGGATTTTTCGTACAAAAGCACAGACAATCAATGATTTTTGAATCCAAAGGATATCTGTAGATATCACCATTATACGGATTTCTGGTGCAAACAAAACCTGCATCGATTCTATTCAAAAACCATTTATGAAAAAAAGCGGGAATATCGGTTCTTGAACCAGTATTTATTATCATAAAAAAAGAAAAATAAAAGAGATTTATAAATCTCTTCCAAATATGTGTACAGCTGCAGTACCGCCGGTTCCTCCAATGTTGTGAGTCATACCGATTTCTGCACCGTCAACTTGTCTTCCACCAGCTTCCCCTCTAAGTTGCCATACGATTTCAGCAGCCTGAGCAATACCGGTAGCCCCTAATGGGTGTCCACGTGCCTTAAGTCCTCCGGAAGAGTTGATTGGGAAGTCACCATCGATTTCAGTTTGTCCTTCTTCAATAGCTATTCCACCTTTACCTTTCTCAGCAAAACCTAAGTCCTCTACTGCCAATAAACCATTGATTGAGAAACAATCGTGGACTTCAGTTACATCAATGTCTTTAACTGTGACTCCTGCCATTTCATAAGCTTTTCTGGAAGCTACTTTGGTAGATTCAATAGTAGTAATGTCTTTTCTGTCATGTAAAGTAAGTGTTCCAGAAGCTTGTGCGGAAGCCTTTACATAAATTGGAGTATCAGTATACTTTTTAGCATCTTCGGCAGGTACCATAACAATTGCCGCTGCTCCGTCACTTACCGGAGAGCAGTCAAGGAGAGTTAATGGGTCTGCCACCATAGTGGAATTGATTACTTTATCAACACTGATTTCAAATGGGAATTGTGCATTAGGGTTTTTGGATGCGTTTTTATGGTTAACTACGGAAAATTGTGCTAACTGTTCACGGGTGGTTCCATATTCATGCATATGCCTTTTTGCAATCATTGCATATAATGACGGGAAGGTTGCACCTTGCTGCGCTTCCCATTCCTGGTCTGATGCAGTAGCAATAGCTGGAGTAGCATCAACTACATCAGTCATTTTTTCCACACCCGCAGAAATTACAACATCATGAAAACCAGATGCGACAGCCATGATTCCTTGTCTTAAAGCCAATCCACCAGATGCACAAGCAGCTTCAACTCTTGTGGTTGGAACTGGATTAAGACCTACATGGTCTGAAATAAGTGCTGCAATGTGTTCCTGTTCTACAAATAGTCCTGAGGACATATTTCCAACAAACATTGCTTCGATATCATCTCCATCAATACTTGCATCCACTAAAGCTTTTACACCCGCTTCAGCAATTAAATCCCTAAATGAGGAATCCCATAATTCACCAAATTTTGTTTGTGAAACTCCGATAATCGCGACATCTCTCATATTTAAGCCCCCTTACATTTTAATTTTGCCTTTGAATTTAGCATAAACAGCATAATCAACATAAGTCTTATCATCGATTATATCCTGTGTTTTTGGAGCTAATTCTCTTCTCTCAACAATTTCATCTTTTACTGTAATTGTGAATCCATCACTTCCTGCACCTGATCCATATGAAATAACGAATATGTTATCTCCAGGTTCAGCCACATCCAAGATATTGGATAATGCTAAAGGCACTGCTCCAGAATAGGTATTTCCAATATTTGGAGTTAAGAGACCTTGTTTTATTTGTTCTGAAGTGAAACCTAATTTTTTACCTGCCCTTAAGTAAAATTTACCGTTAGGCTGGTGGAAACATGCATAATCATAATCTTCAGGTTTTGAGTCAGTTTCTTCAAATAACATTTTAGCTGCACTTAAAACATGCTTGAAGTAAGCTGGCTCTCCTGTAAACCTACCACCGTGTGATGGATAGTTTTGACCTTCTCTTCTGTAGAAATCAGGAGTATCAGTTGTAAAACTGCAAGTATGATTAATATCAGCCAAGGTATTTTCGCTACCGATAATATAAGCTGCTCCTCCAGCGGATGCAGTATATTCTAAAGCATCACCCGGCGCACCTTGGGAAGTGTCAGCACCAATAGCCAATGCATATTCTACCATTCCAGATTCTACAAGACCCATGGACATTTGAATACCAGCAGTTCCTGCTTTACAAGCAAATTCCAAATCAGCTGCAGTCAATTTTGGAGTTGCACAAACCGCTTCAGCAACAATGGAAGCAGTCGGTTTTACTGCATAAGGATGTGATTCAGAACCAACATAAACAGCACCAATCTTACTTGGATCAATCTGAGCTCTTGCTAGAGCATATCTAGCAGCGGTTACTGCAATAGTTGCAGTATCTTCATCAGCAGAAGGAACGGATTTTTCATTAACGACCAATCCATTTGACAAAGCTACAGGGTCATCACCCCATACTTTTGCAATCTCTTCTACCTTAATTCTATATGAGGGTACATGCGCCCCATATCCTACTATTCCTACCATTAAATCACCTTAAATCATAATATTTAAAGACATTAAAAATTAATTTAACTATTTATATTATATTAATATTATTATATATAATTAACTAAAAAATAGCTATTTTTTTAAGAAAAAAAGAATTTTAAAAAAAGATTTTGTTCAGGATGCAGTCGCCGGGATTCGAGCCCGGGTTGTAGGCTTGGAAGGCCCAAGTAATAACCAGACTATACCACGACTGCATAAAAAATGCGGCGTCCGGGATTTGAACCCGGGTCTCTAACGTGGCAGGCTAGAGTCTTAACCAGGCTGGACTAACACCGCATAAAAACTAACAACAAGTAAACTTATGTTTTAATGTTATATAAATGTTTGTATCATTTACCAATTATTTGCTTAATTATTAGTTTATCATCAGAATCAATAAATCTGACAAGCAATATTGCAGTAAAGTAAACAACAATTGAAACAGGCATAGCAAACCACATATTCAAATCAAGAACATATAACACAACTCCCAGAACTCCAGATGCAAAACAAATCTTTAAGATATCATATAACAGATGCCTATCCGGAAGTTGATCAATCTTATGCACCATATACATTTGTAAGAACAAGATTAATATTTCACTTAAAACCGTAGCGATTGCCGCGCCATAAACATCATAAGTAGGGATTAAAAATAAATTCAGAATCACATTGAAAAATGCAGCAATTGTATAAATTTTTGTAACGGAATATTCCTGATGGGATGCATTTAAAATTAATGAACAGGCTCCGTTTATAAATAGGAAACATACAGTCCAAATTAATATTTTCATGACCCCTCCGGCCTCTATAAACTCCGCACCATAAATTCCAATTATATCATAGCCATACATAACTGTGAATACTGCTATGGGGATTGTAACAAATGATAAATATTTAATTGATTTGACAAAACTCAGATTCAACAGATTCTTCTCATCAACAAATAATTTGCTCATCACAGGAAAAATGACTGCGGAATAAATTGTATAAAATAATGCTAAAACACTAATCAATTTATATGCAGAGTTATAAAGCCCTGTAGAATATGTACTTAAAAATTGGGTAATCATTACTATATCAATTGAATAATAAATAGTATAGAAGAATCCTGTTAAGGCAAAAGGAATACCTGCTTTGATTAGAACTTTATAAAATGAAAAATCAAATGAAAAGCTAGGTTTGACAAAATGTTTGCGCATTGCAAATACGGCATAACACAATGCAATGAAATTTGCAAAAATATATGCAAATGTAATTCCAAGCAAACCTAAATCCGTAAAAATGACAAATAAAATGAAAATGAAAGTCAGCAGAGTCACAATCGTATAAGTAATAGCCTGATATTTAATCTCTTCATGAGCTTGGAATGAAGCATACATAACATCCTGAAATGTCTTAATTAGATATTCAAAAGCATATAACATACTTATTCCGACTACATATCGTTCCCATCCCAGAACAATCAGAACAATGAAAACTATGGCCATGTAAAAGAATGATAGAAATATCTTAAGGCCTAACGTATTATTAACATATTTGGCTTCATTTTCAAAATCCGTTGATATGGCCCTTACCAAATATGAGAATATGCCTAAACTAGCAAAAACCCCAAATAATGAAGTAAGAGATACTGCAGATCCAAAAATACCATAATTAGTAGGTCCCAGGTATCTTGCCATCAAGATGGTCCAAACAAAAGCTAAAACACTTGTAAGTATTTGTGAAACCATCAGCCAGCTCATATTTGCAAATATTGTTTTTACTTTATTAGCCATATTTTAACCTTAAATTTTATATGCCTTTACACAAATCCAATCATTATCCTCATCAATATATGCTTCAAAGTCTTTAAAGCCTGTTTTTTCTAAAGATTCTTTTAAAACATCCTCTGAATATATTTTCATGTCTAAAAGTTCAATCAAATCTTCATATTTTTCCATTTTGCCTTCCCTATAGACTGCCTCATTACAGAAAAACACTAAACCGCCCTTTTTTAGGACCCTATTAACTTCTTTTAAATCATTGATGAAATCCGGCCAGAAATAAATTGTCTCAAAACCGGTTACAATATCAAAGGTCTCATCATAAAAAGGCATGTCTGAAACAGACCCCTCAAGAACATTGACAATTCCTCTATCAATATATTCTTGGTTAAGTTTAATAGATTTTTCTACACTTACTTCGGAATAATCTATTCCGACAACCCTTCCATTTTGGGAAATCTGGCTTGCGAATCTTTGGATATTCCTTCCTCCTCCACAGCCGATATCTAGGATTTTACTATCTTCGCTAATTTCAAAATGACTTACGCCCCACTGAGCCATGTTTTCATGAGACCTGTTCATTCTATCCAATATTTTATGGCCTAAATCTCCAACAGGCTTTCTTGCATTTTTTATAAGTTCCTTATCTTCAATATTGTGGCCTGTATTTACTTTGTTATCATCACTCATAATAATCGCCTATTTTTTCATTCCTTTTCTAGTTTTAATAGCTTGACCTGTCTGGAACTGCTTAATCTCACATGCTCCAAGCAATGACTTACCATAAGCCAGCAGCTTATCTTCCTCATTAACTATTAAAACCTCATCCTTTGATCTGATATTATCATCACAGTCAACTACAAATTTACAGAATACACTTTTTCCATCAAGAGCAAAAGGTTCTGAATCCTTATTTACAACAACCCTGTTTTCAGGGTAAGGCATTGCATTGTGCAGTCTTTTTGCACCTTCTTTTGATAAAATCAAATATGAATCAGATGCTCTCATATTAACGATTAATACTTTGCCATCATAAATGTGTCTGATTTTGCCTGTCTTTTTACTTTTTTCAATGTTGATATTTCCAGTAAATAATGCATCTCCCGCACCAACGCCAAACTGATAATCTGCAATGGCCTTAATCTTTTTGATGTCATCCTTTTTATATCTTATTTCATCAGAATCTATGCATTTGTTGTATAATCCTATTTCCAGGTCTTTTATAATTCTTGAATGAATCAATACCTGTTCATAATATTCAACAAATTCATTGATGAAATCCTCTACGAATTCAATGCTGTCAACGTCACGGGTTTTTGGAGCGTCATTTTGACTTAACGGATATACCTCATCGATTTCAAGAGGTATCAATCCGAACGGAACGTCCAATACCATGAAATCTGTATTGTCCAAGTCAATTTCCTGTTCGGCACCGTAAATGTAAAACTCTCCAAGTTTTCCTGAAATGAATTTTGAGTAAGGTTTTCTTGTTGGGGGTAGAATAACCAAATCCCTTTTTTTAGGCAATTCACGTAATTTTTGCATATGCCTTAACACTTCGGCACGGCATAATGACTCTGGACCAGTGTAGAAAAATGCTGATTTTTTACTTCTCGGGTCATATTTTTCCAAATCTTGTGAGTAATTTCCAAGTTGCCTTACAGCTTCAAGAAGTGCAGGGTGGGCTCTGCACCTTTCTTCTACAAGTTCCATCAGATTACCGTCATAAATGGCCTGCCTGATTAACCTTAACTCTGCAAATGAAACATGCAAGTTGTGCTGGGCTATCAAGTCTCTCCTTCGTTCTTTAGGCATTGCCCTTAAATCATCGGGAGTGTATTTGGTACATACTTCACATGAACAAGGCATCTCCTGGAGGTTTTCCAGTTTATAGGTTCCCCTTGTTGATAGGAGCCTGTCATCTTCCGCATATAGGATATATGCCGCTGAGTCAAACAAGTCACAGCCCATTGCAACACATAAAGCAAATATCATTGGATGGCCTGCACCCATCAGGTGGCGGGCGGTGTCATCAGGCAATTCCTTCATGGAATTCATTACAACATCCACAAGATCCTTGTAGTGATATGATTCCATCAAGGGAACAACTGCACCAATAGGATACAAATCTGCATCAAGCTTTGATAGCTCACGAGCGCATTCACGCCTTAAATCAAGGAATGTTGAACCCTGAACAACAGAATTCAATAGCATTTCCATATTTTGAGACTTTTTATATTCAACCGCTTCTTTTGCACGCTCCAAGGTAATTTCCAAATCACTTTCAGCTTTTTCTCTTTCAACAAAAGGCGCTGTCGGAATGTCCAAACTTGTTCCAATGTCTGTTTTAATCAGTTCCTGAAATTCAATTACTTCTTTGTTAGTTATTTCCACATCACCATAAACTGAAAGCTGGAAAGACCCTGAATCTGTCATTATAGGCCCATCAAAGTGAATCAGTTCATGCAAACCCTTTTCAACAGCTTCCCTTTTAAGTTCCTCATCCTTATAGATTAAATATGCATTAGTAATTACAATATCCGCACCGTATTTGCCCACATCTATTGCCTGCTTGCGCGGATGAATGACCGGCATCAATGCTGGAGTTTTTACATCACCATGATTGGTTTTCAAAACACCAACACGCCCCATATTATCTTTAGCTTTAATTTCAAACATTTAACTACCTTACTCATCATTTATTGAAATAAATAATACAAAAAAAATCACTTCAAGAAAAATTTGAAGTATCAATAATATCTAAATAAAGTTTAAATTAGAAATTATATAAATTTTGCTTATCCGCCAATAAAAAAGTAGGATTACCATATTAAAAAATAGTTATGACATTCAATTGAAATTAAATAGTGATATTTTTTTGTTTTTGAGAAAAATATCTCCATATAAATATTAAAAAAAACAAATTTTTAATAGATACAATGAGCTATGAAGAAAATGCAAGAATAATAAATGATGATATATTCGATTTGGTTAACTCCTGTTTCGATGAAGAAAAAAATAGTCGAAATAATGAAGGAAGGGTTAATTTTTTTGATACTTACAAAGATTATTTTGTTTTAACAGATGATGGATCCTATTCTATTAATTCAAAAGAAATAAACAACAAAATTGAAACACTCCATACATCTACAGGTGCAATAAGTGAGTCATTTGAAAAGTTTATCAAACCTATGAAGTTTGACTATGAAAGCGACATTGCAATCCTCGACATCTGCGCAGGTATCGGATACAACACCTCAGCCGCGATATCCGATTTCATTGAAAACAGCAACGGGTCAAATCTAAAGATCGATATGGTTGAAATATCTCATGCGACACTTGCCTGCGGCCTTTTAGTTCCCTCACCAATAAAAGCCCACAACATTACCCGAAAAGCCATTGAAAATGAATTAATAGCTCAGGATTATGCTACTTTAAGTCTGGAAGAATGTGAAATTCCGGAAAATTTTGATATCAATGTTTACATTGAGGATGCAAGACAAACCGTCCAAAACCTAGATGATGACACTTATGATTCAATATTTTTGGACCCGTTTTCACAGAATATGGCTCCGGAATTGTTTTCAGTCGAATTTTTCAAAGAATTCAGAAGAATAATAAAAGATGACGGAATTGTGGCAACCTATACATCATCCGCTCCAATCAGAGCTGCATTTATCGAAGCAGGATTTTACATAGGTCAAGGCCCCATATTCGGAAGAAAACAGGGCGGAACGCTTGCCAGCCCAAACCCATTGATGCTTGACACATCACTTCCGAAAAATGATGAGATAAGAATTGCGCTTTCTGATGTGGGGATTCCATTCAGGGACCCTAATTTAAATAATTCCAGCGATTGGATTTTAGAAAAAAGAACAGAAGAAAGGCATGATGCCCGCCATAACACCAAAATATCTTCTGCTGTTAAAACACCAATATTTTTAGCATCCGAAATGGATGATGAAAAATTAAAAAGAAGAGTGGAAAGAAATCTGGCAAAAATGAACATTCCATCAACAACCTCACCTGAAGCCTTTTATATCGTTGAATGTGAAGAAAATTATTCCACAAAACAGGATGTGGAAAATAATTCAAGAAATAGAATTTTAAATATGGAAAAAAGATTAAAAAAAGTAAAATTTGGTAACTGGAAAGAATAACTTATTCCACAGTTACACATTTAGCCAAGTTTTTAGGCTTATCCGGGTCGTGGCCTTTCTCGATTGTAATGTAATATGCAATCAATTGTAAAGGAACCACATAAACCAATGGCGCAATAATCTCTTTGACTTCAGAGTTAATTGTAATCACCGCGTTTGCTTTAACCTTAAGTGATTCGTCATCAGCAGATCCGATAGCCAGTACATTAGCACCACGAGACTTGACCTCTTCCAGATTACTCATGGTTTTTCTGTAATTATCTCCAGGAGGAATAACAACTACAACAGGAATTCCTTCATCAATCAATGCTAAAGGACCATGTTTAAGTTCTCCAGCAGCATAGCCTTCACCATGAATATATGTAATCTCTTTAAGTTTTAAAGCACCTTCCAAAGCGGTCGGATAGGAATATCCTCTACCCAAATAGAAGAAATCGCGTGCGTAATTATATCTTTTTGATATGTCCTTGATATACTCAACATCCTCAAGCGCCTCATCAATAAATTCAGGTACCTTTTCAATCTCTTTAAGCAATTCCATATTTTTGGCTATCAATGCGGCAAACAGGTATATTGCAGTGAGCTGAGCAACATAGGTTTTTGTTGCTGCAACACCTATTTCAGGCCCTGCCTGAGTTTGAATTACATATTGAGCCCTTCTTGTAATGGAAGAACCTGCCACATTAACAATACCTAAAGTTTTGGAAGTCTGATTTGCAACATCCAATGCCTTTAGGGAATCTGCAGTCTCACCTGATTGGGATATGAAAATAACCAAAGTTTGATCATTTAAGGTATTTGCAGAATATTTGAACTCGGAAGCAAGAATCACATCAGTTGGAATTCCTGCCAGTGATTCAATCAAGTATTTTCCAGTTAATGAAGCATGATAAGATGTTCCGCATGCAACAAAGCATATCCTTTGAATATCCTCAATATCCTCAATGATTTCCTGGATATTTTCCTTTTGAGTCAATGTATTTCTAACGGCAGCTGCCTGCTCATTGATTTCCTTAATCATGAAATGGTCATAACCTTCCTTTTCAGCCATTTCAGGAGTCCAGTTAATGGTATCGACTTCCTTATTGACCACATTATCAAATTCATCATGAACAACCACACCATCCTTGTCCAAAATGACAATTTCACCCCTTTCTGGATAAATTATATCACGGGCATACTTCAAAATAGCCGGAGAATCAGATGCAAGATAATATCCATCTTCACCAATGCCCACAATCAACGGAGAATCCTTACGGGTTGCAACAATTTTATCAGGTTCGTTTTTACTGATTGCCGCAATTGCATAAGCGCCCTCAATAACATCGATGGTTTTTCTGACCGCATGTTCGAGGTCAAATTTTTCATCCATGAACTTTTGAATCAAATGCGGAATGACTTCAGTGTCAGTGTCTGATTTAAAAACATGTCCCTCAAGAGTCAATTTCTCCTTAATTTCCAGATAATTTTCAATAATACCGTTGTGGACAACGGCAACAGTATTGTCTTCATCAACATGAGGGTGTGAATTTAATTTTGAAGGATCACCATGGGTTGCCCAACGAACATGAGCAATACCAAATTTTCCAGGCATGTCAGTCAAGTCCAACTTCTTGTCCACCTCTTCGATTTTGCCCTTATCCTTTTTAATGTGCAAATTACCTTCATCAAATGTAGCCAGACCTATAGAGTCATAACCTCTGTATTCCAATTTTGAAATGCAATCAAAAAGTATTGGCGCTACATCCCTATCTTCCTTTAATATGCAACCTACAATTCCACACATCTAATCACCCTGGTAATTGTAAATATCCTCATAAAGATTTACAACATCTCCAATTATTAAGATAGCAGGAGTGTTGATTTTTTTATCTGCAATGTTGCCTAATGTTCCAAATACTACATTCTCATCAGGCAATGTTCCGCTTTCAACGACACATACTGGAGTATCTGCAGAGCGATATTTCATAATTTCAGAAGTATTTTCACGGATATTACCGATACCCATTAAAATAATTAAAGTATCTGCAGTATAATCCCAATGAACCTGGCTTTCGGCCTTGGTTGGGTCCTCATGACCTGTTACAATGGTCACTGAAGTGGCTACTGCCCTGTGAGTTACAGGTAGTCCTAGTGAAGTTGGTGCTCCAATAGCTGAAGTTACACCTGGAATTACTTCAAATTTGATATCATGTTCCATTAAAGCCAAAATCTCTTCACCGCCACGACCGAAGACAAAAGGGTCTCCCCCTTTAAGCCTAACTACATTTTCATGATTTTGAGCTTGCTCAATAATCAATTCATTGATTTGGTCTTGTGTTTTATAATGCTCCCCTGCTTTTTTGCCTACATAAATTTTTTCTGCATCGTCAGGAGCATGAGCCAATATCTCTTCATTAGCCAAATAATCATATAAAACAACATCAGCTTTATTCAATGCTTTTACTGCTTTAAGAGTTATTAAATCAGCATCTCCAGGTCCTGCACCAATTAAATAAACTACCATTTTATCACTTTATAAAAATCCTTTAAAGAAGTTTAAACCGTCATCAGAACCAAACAGTTCTTCACAAGCCCTTTCAGGGTGAGGCATCATAGCGCAAACAAGGCCAGATTCATCACAAACACTTGTAATTGCTTCCATTGAACCGTTAGGGTTTTTGCCTTCAAATTGCAGAACAATTTGGTCTTGGTCTTTCAATAAATCAATATCCTCAGTATAAAATCTTCCTTCGGCATGTGCAATCGGAAGAGCAATAATCTGATTATTCTTAAAAGCTTTAGTGAAAGGAGTCCTATTTGTAGAAACCTTTAAATCCACCCATTCACAGTTGAATTTTGGATTTTCATTAGTTATGAAAATACCTGGAACAAGACCGATTTCACCTAAAATTTGGGCTCCATTACATATTCCTAAAACCGGTTTTTCTTCTTTCACCAATTCTTTAATACCATCAATTACCGGTGTAATTGAAGCCATTGCACCAGCTCTTAAGTAATCTCCATAAGAGAAACCTCCAGGAATAACAATACCATCGAAATCTGTTAGCTTTTCTTCACTCCACCACACATATTCCGAAGTGAGGCCTGCAAGCTCAATAGCTTTTGCAACATCCCTGTCACAGTTAGTTCCCGGAAATCTAATTACTCCAATTTTCATTTAAATCCCTCTATTTACCACATGCCATGTTTTGTGGGATAACATTAATCTTATAATCATGAATTACAGGATTACAAAGTAACCTTTCACACATGTCTACAACATTTTCTCTGATTACTTCCCTGTCTTCACCTTCCATCTGGAATTTGATGATGTCAACAGTTTTGACATTTTTGACTTCATATCCAAGCAAATCAAGAGACCTTTCGATTGTTGTAGCTTCAGGATTTAACATCCCGCTTTTAAGAGAAATTTTCACTTCTATATCAAATAACATTTAAATCACCTTTTCTGAATCTGGAATAATTCTATTATACACTTCAATGTAAGCATTCATAACTTCTGAATCTTTTCCTTTTCTAAATAACTCCTTATCCAACATGTCTAATGTTTCACTATCCCATAATCTGCATCCATCAGGAGAAATCTCATCCCCTAAAAGAATGTTCCCATCCTTATCCTTACCGAATTCAATTTTAAAATCAACCAAAATAATTCCCGCATCGGCGAAGAATTTGGTTAAAATTTCATTGATTTTTAAGGCTTTTTGGGTTAAGATTTCGATTTCTTCTTGAGTAGCTATTCCTAATGCCTTAATTAAAGAATCATTCAACATAGGATCATGATATTCATCAGCTTTGAAATCCATTTGAACAATAGGAGGTTCCAATCTAGTACCTTCTGCAAAAGGGTATTTGCGAATCAAACTGCCTGTTGCAATATTTCTTATAATGACCTCAATTGGAATCATTTCAAGTTTTTTTGCAAGCATGACATTAGGTTGCGGCAAATCGATGAACTGTGTTTCAATACCATTTTCCTCTAAGACCTTGAATATTTTAGTAGAAATTATAGCATTGTAGGCACCTTTTTTAGCCATAACCTCTTTTTTTTCACCATCACCCGCAGTCATATCATCTCTAAACTCGATTATGACCTCATCAGGATTATCAGTAGCGTATACACTTTTTACTTTTCCATTGTTAATTAACTCTTTTTTGTCCATGATATCAACAAAACAAATTTTAAATTATTATAATATAATTTTTGGTCTAAATATTATATAACTTTAATTAGAAAAAAAAGAAAAAATAGCTATAATCTGTTAACGAATGTTAAATCATCTTTTGTCTGTCCAAATTTGATTCCATTCAATTTGCCGTTCGGCAGTTTAGACATTACTTTTACTGGAAAATCATCATCTGGATTCAAATACATCGTATGAATAACATCCTGTCGTGTTTTAATTTCTATTTTATAACAATTATCCGTTTTAGACAAATCCCCCTCTAAAAATACTTCATTGAAAGATTCATCCAAAAGATAATCCGGAAATGATTCATCAATATTGAAATGATCTAACAATTCTTTAAGAATCATTTACCTCAATCCATTTTTGGAAGCTTGTCTTGGTCTGATTCATAAGAAGAGCCAATAAGCTTGCCGGATTCAACGTCAAACTGACGAAAGCCTCCATCCTCATAGGTCACTTCACGATAGGTCATGCCTTCCTCATGACCGCTTTTGATGATTTCCTCTTTAACTATCTTCACATTATCACCTACATTAATTATGAGAATATTAATCCTTTTAATATTCCCTAAAAGCTTTCATTAAAAATTTGAGTATGGCCATTAAAATACTTTACTATTAATTTTTATATACAACAAAAATTATAATATAGACTATGGATATGAAAAATACTGTTATACTTTTAATATTATTACTTTCAATATTAGGACTCATAATTGGTGTTCACTATACTGTGGATGAAAGTAGCGATGCGAGTCAAGATAATGAAATGGGTATAAAAAGTGATAGTCCATCAATCATCATTCATTTAGAAAAACAAAATAATGAACCTAATTTAATCAATGAAATACTATACTCCAAATAAAAAAAAAGATAGAATAATTAAACTCTATCTTCTGTTTTTGTCCAATCCTCATTTTTAGACGGAAGAACAGTAAATACCAATGCAGATATTAGCAATATCGCCGCTGAGATGATTGTGAAATTCAATTGATGAATAGTGGATGAATTAATAACATCAATCAGGCCTCCAATCCAAACTATTGAAATGAAAATCGGAAGTATATATTTGACGATGACAATCCACCATTTTCCAAGCTTAATTGTTCTGGTTCTGGAATTCATGAAATCAACTAATTTTTCAGCTTTGAATACCCATGCAAAGATTATGCACTCTACGATTACACCAAACAGCAATGCAATCTGATTGATGAATGTATCCACATAACCCAGCAATGACCCTCCGTATGAAGTCGCATAAATCATTGATATGAGAGCTCCGATGACACACAAAATGGACATTGTCTTGTTTCGTGTAAGGCCAAATTTATTTTGAATTGAAAAGGATAACGGCTCGATTGTTGATAGGATGCTTGTAAGACCTGCAAGATAAACTGTTAAGAAAAACAGAGGTCCTAAAACATAAGCCCATTGACCCAATACATTGAATACAGTAGGATAAGCGACAAACACAAGTCCTGTTCCTTGAGTTACCAATTCAGATACCGCTGTACCTGATTGAAGTGACATGTAACCTAAAATTGAAAATACCCCCAAAGCCGCAAAGTTTTCAAATAATGAATTGGCAAGAGCTATTGAAATCGTATTTGTGACTAAATCAGCATTGTCCTTGGTATAGCTTGCATAAGTAAATGCGATTGACATTCCCAAACTCAGTGAAAATACTATTTGCCCAAATGCGGCCATCCAAATTTCAAAATGGCTTAAAAGTGACCAGTCAGGATTGAATAACTCGGCAAGCCCAATTGAAGCTCCCGGCAAGGTCAGTGAAAATACTACAATGACCACCATTATAATGAACAATAAAGGTACTAAAAGTTTTGAAACCTTACCTAATCCTTTTTCCAGGTCCCTATGAGAGATGAACCAGATTATCACCCAACCAACAAGCATTGCAATGGCAATGTATGGAATGAAATGAGTTAAGCTCAAGTAAGAATCGGAAGACTGGAGAAGAGTATTTGCAAAGAAAGCGTTTGGATCTGCTCCCCAACCTTTAAAGAAACTCAACAGAATATAGATTCCATCCCAACCCAAAATAGCTGAGTAATAAATCATAATCATGAACACGGCAACGGGCAACAGCCATCCCAAATATTCAAATTTGGAATTAATCTTTGCAATTGCCTTTGCAAAAGAAGATTTATAGTTATATCCAACACCATATTCCAAAATTAAAAAAGGTATTCCCATGAGCAAAATTGCCACTATATAAGGGATATAAAATGCTCCTCCCCCATTAGAATAAAGCACATAAGGATATCTCCAAATATTTCCAAGTCCTACTGCAGAACCAATCATCGCTAATATGAATGAAAGGTTACTTCCCCATTCGTTTTTATCTCCCATAATTCCCCCATTTCCTATTTAATATATGTCTTATACTTTTATCACCATACAATAAATAGGTTTAGATTTTAATGGAAAATGAATGATTGAAAATTGTATTTAAAAAAAGATAAAATAAGCGTGTTAAAAATTTAAATTGCACATGAAAACACTTTCAAATCATTTGTTTCATGTGCTGAATGATATTTGAGATTTTAAAAGAAAATAAAGTTTATCCGACAATGAAATATTTATATTGTGTTTCACTATGGTCGCTTAAATCCTTAAAGATGTCATCTACAAAAATGTTGTCACATTTTAGTTTTGCGAAAATTTCCATATATTCATCTACAGTACGATAAATCGCATTATAATCTGATTCTAAACCTTCTGAATAGAAATCTTTAAGAGTCAGTCTAGTTTCTAAACAGGAAACAGGCTCCATAGCAAATACTTTCATGTCTTCAGCACCGATATTGTTTACCTCATCCATGACAGTTCCCATATCATCATCGTTAATGTACATTAAAAATCCGCTGAATACAATTACATCAAAAGGAGGTTCAATCAATAACTCATCCACTTTAATGTCTGTAGCGGACATTACCTGAAACTTACAATTGTCATAATTTTGTGATTTATTTGCAATTTCAATAAGGTCTTCTGAGAAATCCAATCCTAAAAATGACTCGCATTTATCATGGAATGCTTCTGCCCAACGTCCAATTCCACAACCGATTTCAATGACTTTTTTGCCTGAAACGTCAATACTTTCAAATAATAATTTTTTCTCTTCTTCGTGTCTTTTTTGGGAAACTTCCTTATCTTGGAATAAGACAATAGACAGGTCACTGTCAAAATCCTTATTTGCTCTTTTGTTGAAGAAATCCTTTACTTTTTCTGAATTGATATCTTCCTTATCACCGTATAACCTTGACATTTTTTCACCTAAATGCTTTGATAAATGATTAATATAAATTTTCTATATTAAACTCTATATAAGTATGTTTATTAAAACTAATACTAAAAAGTTATGCAAATTTTCAATCTTCAATGGGTTAATCAATATTTACCGAAATCAACCTCATTCAATCCATGGCCAATACGTTCCTCTTCAGGAGGAAGCTGCATATAATCTCCAAAAACCTGACCTAAGGTAGCTTCCTGGTTATTTGGAATATTGGCATAGATATCTTCAAATTTGGCTTTTTTGATTGGTTTAAAGTCTTCAATTTTAAAACAGGACAATGTATTCAATGTCAAATCCGCATAGTATTTGCATTCCTGATTTTCATATTTTCTAAATAGATTAGGCAGCTTTTTTTGAAAATACTTAGGAGTCAAACCTATTTTATTGATGACAGAATGAAGCAGGTTTGATACTACTTCAATCGCTCTAACGTCATATTCGACTTTAATTGAAGAAATGGAGCATAATTTAGATAGCAATAAACATCTGCGCATGTATATGAATCTTTTGATTTTGTTGTTTGGGACCTTGTCGAGAATAAACAGGTCAACGTGAATTCCCAATTTGAATGGAACCTGCTTATCCCAATATTCAGACCAGTAAGTTCCGTTTAAAGACAATCTGCCGAATTGGAAGAAATAGTTCTCATCATATCTTATATCAAAAACAGTGTATTTTTCACAGTTCTTTTCTTCCATTACCTTTAAAAACTTCTCGTAATCATCTCTAAACATTATCAAATCAATGTCATCATCCCATGGAATGAATCCCTGATGCCTGACAGCACCGATTTCTGTTCCATAAATCAAATAATAATCCAAATTGTTTTCATCACAAATTTCAATAAAATCCTTTAAAATCAAAAGTTCAACATCCTGAATATGTTGAAGCACTTCATCATTATTGCTCATCCTATCGCCATTAACTAATATTTATTAATTTTATTAAAATTATTGTTTTCAAAATCTTCCATTACCTTACAGATTGCTTTTGAAACATCGAAATCTATATATGCATTGTTTTTACTAAGTTCAATTGCCTTTGCAAAAGCTACAAGCTCATATCTTATTCCTTCACCATCCAATTGGTAGAAATACTTTCGATTATCCTCCTGATTTTCATATCTCAATTCAAAGTAATCTGTTTTCCACCAAGGAGCCGGAATATAAGCATATCCATCAGACCCGGAAATTATCAGTTCACCTTCAGATTTGACGCTGTTTGCAACTTTAATTGAAGCTACTGCATTTTCATATTGGAAGTCTATTTTTGTGAACAAATCAAAATTAGGCTTATCCTCAAGAATTAATGAAGTTATATTAATATCCTTATAATCAACACCTAAAATTTGGAAAATCGGTAAAAGAGCTGTTGGAGCCCATGAAGTTATACTGTTCCATGAATTGTCGTCATAATCCCTTATACTGGTACATGTAGCATCAATGGAATAAATGTCTCCAATGTTTCCGCCTTTAAGTAAAAGCAATAATCGATTATATGCTGTTGAATAGGCAGTTTTAATGGAATCCATTAATATCAAGTCATTTTCAAGTGCCAATTGCTGCAGTTCAACGCATTCATTTTCATCTAAAGAAAATGGGGATTCACATAGAACATGTTTTCCCTGATTCAATGCCTGCTTTATTTGAGAATAATGTTTTGAAGGGTGAGATATGATAAATACTGCATCAACAATATCCAGTAAGTCATTGTAATTGTCAACCAAAGTCAATTGTTCATTTTCATAGCATTTTACTTCATTTTCATTATCGATGCATATTGCATTAACTTCAATCCCATTGACAAATTTGGATTCATCGAAAAACTTTTTCAAGACGTTTCCTTCACCTATAAGACCCAGATTAACATTGCGATTTTTAGATCTGATTTCTGAACTTGAAACACCTTCAGTTCTCTCCAAATAAACGACATCACAATATTCCTTAAGATAATCAAAATGACCTACCCAATCGGAACCTACAGTAAAAATATCAACACCATATCTTTTAATATCATCAATCTTTTGACCTTCATATTCCTCGATTATGATTTCATCAGCAAGTCCTGTTGCCCTGACTGATTCTATTCTTTCCATCAATGACTGTTTGACATTGATTTTACCGCGCTGTTTATCAAAATCGTCTGCAGTAACACCTACAATCAAATAGTCACCAAGTTCTTTAGCCCTTTCCAATAATCTTTGGTGACCATAATGAAATAGGTCATATGTTCCATATGTAATTACCTTAATCATTTTAAAATTCCTCTTTTTTCCAAATCTTTAAAAGCATCAATTAATTTATCATTATCCTCAATTGTCAAGTCTCCAATGTGGCCTACCCTAAACATTTTACCTCCAATTTCGCCACCATTTGGATTGACCCAAATTCCGTACTCCTTTTTTAAGCAATCAACAATATCATTTGCATTTGAGTTAATGCAATAAACTCCAGTTACTGAATTTCCTAGACAATTACAGTGAATTTCCAATGGCAAATCATTGATTCTGTTCCTGAAATCATTAGCAATCATGGATGTTCTTTCAATTTCCGCTTCAACTCCACCCTGTTTTTTAATTTGCTTTAGCCTCTCATTAATTTGCAATAAAATTGTAACTGCAGGAGTAAAAGGAGTTTGGCCCCTTTCCCCATTTTTCAACATGTCCTTTAAATCAAAATACATGGATTTGCATTCGTTATTTTCAATTCTTTCTAATGCATTTGGACCTAAAACAATTATTGATATTCCTGGAGGACAGGCTAGTGCCTTTTGGGAACCTGTAATAAACACATCAATATTGTTTTCAACCATATTTAATGGATCTGCCAAAAACGAACTTATAGCATCCACAACGAGAAATATGTCATTTTTTAAACAGAACTCTGATATTAAATCCAAATCATAGTGAACGCATGAGCTGGTTTCACATATATTGACTAAAAATCCTGTAAAGCCCTTATTGTCATATGAATCTAAAATGTCTTGAGTAATATCCTGGCCGAATTCCAATTTTATCTCTTCAAAAGGAACTTCATGAAGTTCACACAACTCAACGAAACGTTGCCCGAATCCGCCGCCATTTACAATCAAAACCTTATCGTTTTGTGTAAAAACATTCATTATGGTGGCTTCCATAGAGGCTGTTCCTGAACCTGTGATAAAGACGGCTCTTGAATCTTCACTAGCATAAACAAATTCTTTCATCAATTCTTCATTTTCAAACATCACTTCTGAAAATTCATCATTTCTAAAATAAGGAGTCTGCTCTCCACCTATTTTTCTAACAGACTCACTACTCATTACAGGACCAACAGTAAAATTTAACATAAAATGACTTCCTATATTATTAAAAAAAAATTTATATTATCTATTATAAAATATAATTTAAAAAAAGAAATATTTAAAAATTTCCAATACACATTTTTCAAAGAATTATCCGATAAATTGAATAAGAACTAGAGGAAAATTTACATGATGAGAACAAAACGATATGATGATGAAACATTAAAACATTTACAGCAGGTTGAAC
>NZ_JBGVOG010000042.1:0-15665 GCF_045126245.1 Methanobrevibacter sp.
TTAACAATATAACTCTCCAATACCATGCCACCGGAGCAAAAAGCAAACAATAAAGAAGAATTACACCCACAATCCCATGGGTGAGAAGATTTTTCCAATCAGTTAAATACATCTTTAAGCCATCAACAATTTTCATTTTTAACCCCAATTATAATCCAATAGAACTGTTATTCATATATGCCAATAAGCCATATTTAACTTTTAATTGAAAATATTGTGTTAATGATGGTTTTAAGATTGTTTAAAGAAATATCAACAATATTTATATAACATTATAAATAAAAAGTAGTTTGACTCGTTAAATGGAGTTAATTTAATTTAAAATTTTAAAAAAAAAAGGTGTATAATATGGAAATTATGGAAATCATAATCGATGCTTTAGTATATCCTATTAATAATATTAAAGCATTAGTAATATATGTTGTTTTAGGCATCATTGCAGGAATTGCCGTTGGAGGCACTGTTGTTGGAGTGGCAACAGGCGCTGCTATAAATAATAGTGCATTAGCTGGAGGACTTGGAATTATTGGAGTTCTCATATCAGTCATCATTTTCTTGTTGATTGCAGGATATGAATTAGACATTGTAAAATTCGGAATTAAAAGGGACCCTGGCGCTCCAGGTATTGACATTGTAAGACAAGTTTCAAATGCTATCAAATTGATTATTGTAGATATCGTTTACTACATTATCCCAGTAATTCTCGCTGCGGTAATCGGATTCCTTATAGGTAATGGACTTATACCTTCAATTGTCATTATACTTATTACAATTATATTTTCAATAGCTGCATTTATGGCAAGATGCAGATTAGCTAAAACCGATGACTTAGGTGAAGCTTTAGCTATCGGGGAAGCTATTGGAGACATATCCAGAGTAGGTATCTTAAAAATTATTTTATTAGCAGTTTTAGTAATCATTATTGCATTTATTTTATTGCTCATTATTGGAGCAATCACAAACTGGAATTCCACCATTGGTGGAATTTTAATGGGTATCTTCTTTGTTTATATGGCATTTTTCACAAACAGAGCAATAGGTTTATTATACTCTGACGTATAAATAAACCCTCTTTTTTCTTTTTTTAATTAAAACTTTTTTTAAAAAATTACTCAAATCTTTAACGGCAAAACGCCAATGACCTTTCCTCTTTTTGAAATCTCAACCGTATCCTCTAGACGAACTCCAAATTCGCCTTCCAAATATATTCCCGGCTCCACTGTCATTACCATACCTTTTTCAATTACTGTTTCATCCTTAATGGAAAATCCGGGGTTTTCATGAATATCAAGACCCAAACTATGTCCTGTTGAGTGAATGAATTTATCGCCGTATCCGCATTCAGAAATGATATCCCGTGCAACTCCATCAATTTCGCAACATTTCATTCCGGGTTTTATTGCCTTGATGGCCTTGTCATGTGCTTCAGCTACAATGTCCCATATCTCATGTTGAAATTCATTGTATACAATCGTGCGAGTGTTATCAGAGCAATACCCCTCAAAAATAGCTCCCCAATCAACTAAAATAGGTTGCTCCAATTTTTTAGCCATTGGAATCGCATGCGGAAGACTTGAATTGGCGCCGCTAGTTAAAATAGTATCAAAAGATTCCTTATCCGCGCCGTTTTCAATCATTAACCTTACAAGATCAAAAGCCATTGCCTTTTCCGTGTTTTTATTGTTTAAAATATCCAACTCCAAGAATGATTTTTGAGCAATTTCAGTCGCCTTTCTGATTTTTTCAATTTCTGAAGGTGTTTTAATCATTCTTTGCTTGTCAATGTATGTCTTTGATTCGACAGAAAAATCATCCCGAAACTTTTCATATGTGCCATAAGACAAGCTAGGTTCAATAGCCAAACTGGCAATTCCTTCATCTTTTAACTCGCCAATCATCGCTTCCATTGACTCATATTCCCTAACTTCAATAGAAGAATTAGTATTAGCTATCTCCATATCCATTTTTGAGGCATAAATTATGGGGTTTTCTTTAATTATGCAAAAAGCAAAGCTGGTAGGCCTGTAACCTGAAATATATTCCACATTAGTGAAATTAGTAAGCAAATAACCTTGAATATCATCTTTTTGCATGTCTTTCAAAATATTATCTAAATGTAAGTCCATGATTAATATTAGAAAAAACTTTATATATAAAATTAGATATTTTAAAACTATGTTTAAATTTACAAGTAGTGAAGTGAGAGATTTAATAATCGCATTTGTCGTTATTTCCCTCTGTTTTGGAATTGCCAATACCGGAAGGGACATTAATGCCTTAATGAATTTACTCCCCATGATCATGGTTGGTGTCGGACTAGGTTTTATTTTACACGAGCTCGGACATAAATTTGTATCAATGAGATATGGATACTGGGCAGAATTTAAATTATGGCCACAAGGATTGCTGTTTGCACTTGTCACATCCTTTTTTGGTTTTGTATTTGCAGCACCGGGTGCAGTCTATACCTATGCAAATTACATGACCGACGAGATAAATGGAAAGATATCCATTGCAGGACCAATTGTCAACATCCTGCTAGCATTAGGATTTTTGCTTGTTGCAACATGGGTGTATCCTTCAGCATTTTACTCAGGCATTTCCGTTTTAATTTTCATCGTATGCTCACTCGGATATTCAATCAACAGCTTTTTAGCAGCATTCAATTTGCTACCTATTGGAAATTTGGATGGATCTAAAGTGTTGAGATGGAATATCGGAATTTGGATTGCTATTATGGCTATTGCCGGAATAATGACATTGCTCTCTATGACAATGGGTGTTGAAAACATAGTAAGATTAATAACAGGATTTTAGAAAATGAATGAAGAAATTAAATATTTTAAAGGAACACACAGGGTAATAGCTCCAAGCGAAACTATTGAAATAAATCAGGACAAGTTAAAGGCCGCTGGAATTACACGTATTGCAGACATTACCGATTTAGATAGAATTGGCCTTCCAATCTACACAGCAATTAGACCAACAGCCGAAGAGGGTGCAGTAAGCATCTATGGCGGAAAGGGAATTTCAAAAGACCATGCGAAAGCATCCGCAATGATGGAAGGTTTCGAGAGATATTCCGCTGAGAGAAAAGATTATGACGAAACTGTTACTGCAACATTGTCTGAAATTGAAGAGCTCGGAGACTATATTGATCCCAAATCATTAAACTTACCTAAAGAATTTGAAAAAAAAGATATTAGTGATTTGAACTTGGAATGGAGTAAATCCAAGGACATAATATCCGGAAATGAATATTACATACCTACAAATGCAATTTTCCACCCCTACAATCATGAAAATGATGTTAACAGTTTATTCAAGTCAAATACAAATGGACTTGCTTCAGGAAATATTCTGGAGGAAGCAATTCTCCATGGGATGTTTGAAGTAATTGAAAGAGATGCGTGGAGCATCTTTGAGTTAACCCATAAGAATTATGCCCAAATAGACTTAGACAGCATTGAAAGCGAGGTCATTAATGACATCATTGGCAAATTCGAAAGTGAAGGCATTAAAATTAAATTAATGGACTTTACTGCAGACATCAAGATTCCAACAATAGCCGCTTCCGCCGATGATACAGTTACAAAAGATGCTGGACTTTTGACATTGGGAATGGGAACACACCTTGACCCTGAAGTCGCGATTTTAAGAGCACTTACAGAAGTGGCTCAAAGCAGGGCAACACAAATCAACGGCGCTCGTGAAGACACCGTAAGGGCAGATTTTTCACGTGAAGCGGGTTATGAACGAATGAAAAGAATCAATAAGTATTATTTCAAACAGGAAGAGAACCAAATTAAATTATCAGATATTGAAAATAGA
This sequence comes from Methanobrevibacter sp., assembly GCF_045126245.1. Lineage (GTDB taxonomy): Archaea > Methanobacteriota > Methanobacteria > Methanobacteriales > Methanobacteriaceae > Methanocatella. The sequence goes on from NZ_JBGVOG010000042.1 coordinate 3,832, forward strand.
AGCACTTCCTCCATTACAAAAGATATTGAAATTGTTAAAACCGAATTGATGAACAATGATATTGAAAAAATATTATATGTTGATTTGACAAGACCCGAACTTGACGTGAGCGTTGTGCGTGTCGTTATACCTGAAATGGAAGTTTACACAATTGATCCGACAAGGGCAGGTTATAGATTCTTAAAAGTCTGATTAATATGGTTAAAATTATAGTTTATGCAGGATTATCAATTCCTTTTGATGAAGCCCGAGAAATTCTAGATTCTACTGATGATATTGAAGTAATCTATAAAAGACCCATCAAAAGAGGAGATTTAAGTTTGGCTTTAAAAGAGCATCCCCACATTATCGTAATAATAGACGGGGTATTTCACCAGAACTCCGCGGTGGGGCATAAGGAAATACTTTCCGTGATCAATTCTGGAGTTAAAGTATTCGGCGCTTCAAGCATGGGTGCGTTAAGAGCATCGGAACTGGATACATTAGGCATGATTGGAATGGGTTATGTCTACAACCAATACGCAAGCGGGGAAGTTGAATCTGATGATGATGTTGCCGTAATGCTTGACAGTGAAAGCTTACAGGCACTTTCAGAACCTTTAATCAATATGAAATATATTTTTACAAATGCGGTTGATGAAGAAATCATAACCGAAGGTGAAAAAGAGGAACTGTTAAGGATAGCTAAAAAGACTTATTACCCAAAAAGAAATTATTCACAGACATTAAGTGAATCGGACCTGGACAATGAAAAAAAGGATAAACTAATTGATTTTATAAGACAATCCCCTGACATTAAAAAAGAGGATGCCAAAAATCTTCTTGAGCATGTGAAAAATATGCTGGAATAAAATAGCAATGCTGATTTTCTTCAAACAATGCATAGACTAGACTGCCAAAGTTATGGACTTTGAAAATGTGAATATATGTGAAGTAACTTATTTTGCCAAATTGATAAAAAATGTTAAATTTAAACAGATCAACGGTTAATTAAAAGCAGCAAACATTAACGAACCATCATTAAATTCATCGCAAATGTTGATAATTGCAAGACAAATATCGCTGCGAAAATATTTGTCAAAATATTCAAAATTAGAAGAAATGTAAAACGTTAGTTTTTCATTTCTTGATATTTTTTTAAAACCATGTCAGGAGTTTCAATACTTTGATTGAAAGTCAAAGAAAATTCTTTTGATTCAAAATCATCCGAAACGTTTCTAAGTCCTTTTAATGAAATGTGGTCCCCTTCAATTTTAAAGCCAACCCCATCGGCCTCAACACTGCACAGTTCTATCTCAATTTCAGAAGCATCATCCAATGTTTGATTAGCATTAACATTATATTTCAAATTTAATATTTTATGTGGCATTATCTCATTGATTGTTCTTTTAATGACTGAATCAAAAAGTTCTAAAAATTTTTTGGCCGGGGGCAAATTATTAGCCCACCAATATGTAATTACTGAGTTAATAATTATTTCATGTTCTGCAAAATCATCATACAACCTTGCACGAACACTGACAACACTATCACTAACTTTAATTAGCAATACTGGACTAACAGCCATTATACCACAATTATTCTACTAATGCTTTAATTAAATCGCTAGCTCTTACAAGACCAACTAAATCTCCTTCAACACCGATTACAGGAATTTGCTCAATGTTTAAGGATTTCATTTTTTTAGCACAGTCAGTAACTTTGGTTTTTGAGTTAGCCACTTCCACATTACCTATTGCAACATCAGCAACAACTTTGTCGGTGAATTTCAAATGATTCTTTTCAATGTATAAAACAGAAGTGCTGTCCCAAGACCATTTGTCCCCTTCAGTACCGACAGTGGAACTGTGTTCACTTCTCTCGGAGATAATTTCAATTTCAGAAATAAAATCAGTTTCAGTTAAAATGCCGGATAATTTAGCATCATCGTCTAAAGCCAAAACGGATTTTAAACCAAACTGGTTCATTGTTTCAAAAGCAACGTTTAATGGAGCTTTTTCCCAAGTTGTCGGAACAGTGGTAATCATGTAATTTTCCACAGCATCATCGACAGTGATTTTGGTTAATGCTTTAGATACTAAATCGAATGAAGTAATAATTCCCACCAATTCGCCATCTTCATTAATGACAGGAACTCTCCTTACATCATTTTCAATCATTACACGAGCTGCATCAGTCACATCATCATCAGGACTGATAGTAACTAAATTTCTGGTCATTAACATTGCAATTTGTTCTTCATCAGGATTATTAATTAAATCTGAACGTGTAATAACACCCACTAATATATCAGTGTCTTCTTTTACAACTGGAAGCACTGCTACATTTTCTTTTCTCATTAAGTCTAAAACTTTTTCTCTGTTTCCAGGAACAGAAACACTTACAACATTTTTAGACATGGTTCTTTTGACTAACATAAAAACACCTAATAATAATTAATGAAACCTAGGTAGACATCTAATGCACTACAAGTACAGCGCACTTAGCAGAATTAACAACTTTATCTGCAACACTACCCATAATAAATCGATCAAAGCCAGATTTACCTGAACTTCCCATAACAATCAAATCAACATTTTCTTCATTTGCCACTTCCAAAATAACTTTTGCAGGAGAACCTTCTCTAATTACATGATTGATTTTAACATCACTTTCATTTAATTTATCAAATTCTTTAAGGTTTTCCTCAGATCTTTTATTTAAAATTTGATTCAACTGATAAATTTCATCATCTAATGGGAGTCCATTAACAAAATTGTTTTCAGTAACGCTTACTGCAATAATTTCAGCACCGCTAATGTTGGCTAGAAATAATGCATGTTTCTGCGCTTTTTTAGCAAATTCTGACCCATCTGTAGGGACTAATATTTTTTTATACATAATTTAAATCCCCTTTATAATACATAGATAGCATCTATAATATTATACATTAACTTTTTTATTAATTGTATATAATATATTTTTCGATTCACACCTATTTATTATATTTAAGTAAGGATTTTTAGAAAAAGAATTTAGCACTATAAGTTCGGCATCCATACCCACATCAATAGTTGATTTTTTGACAACATCATTTATTTTATTGTCGCATACGTTTGTAGTTGCCATCTTCAACAAGTCTTTAGGATCAATATAATTCCTATAATAAACAGACATTAGCTTTAATGTAAATTCCAACTCCCTAAACATGTTTGGAGAGTTAAGCATTACATTATCTGTACCAATTAACGGTTTAATGCCGCTGCCCAACATTTCATTTAAGTGAGAAACCCCAACGTTCAAAGTCGCGTTTGCTCTGGGACATACAACAACGTTGGAATCTGACCGTGACACCAAATCCAAATCATCATTTTTGGGATTTGTTAAATGTACCAATTGACCAAAATTAGAATCAATACCTCTTTCAATCTCAGTTTTACCAAATTTATCCAAAGATTCAATCTGATTGGATTGTGATTCGGCAACATGTATTGAAGAAATCTTATCCCGTTTTTCACACTCTTCAACAATAAGATTAGCCACTTCGTCGGTAATTTCACCAAAACCGCTCGGTGCAATACCATCGGCCACTTTTAAAAGTTTTCTAATGGCTATTTTAACCTTCCCCAAATCAGGTTCCCCACCGTAAAAACTATCATCCCTGCCGAGAATTACTGGTTTGATTGGAATATCCTTTGAAGCCTCTTTTAATAATTCAACTCCTTTAATTCCACCTTCACGATAATCAATGAAATGAGTTGTTCCGCTTTCAACCATTTCCCACATTGTTGATTTCATTGCCTGAATAATCTCTTCATCTTCAGCATCGGCCAATGCCTTATGCTTTACGCCATTGGGCGGTTTAACCATTTCACTTAATGACAAACCATAACCTTCATCTTTGATAATGGAATCTCCAATGTGCATATGGCCATTGATAAATGAAGGACATACAATTGCACCATCTACATCAATAATCTTGCCTTCATGAGATTCTTTTCCAATTTCAACAATTTTGCCTTCATCAACAACAATATTTTCTTTTTTTAATGTTAAATCCCGGCCTTTTAATATGATTCCATTAGTTATAGTAAACATTAAAGGAAAATCTAATTTTTTTTATTAATAAATTTTGTTATCAAATAGGTTTATTAAATCGAAAGAAATAATATAAAACTAATAATGGTCAAACAAATTAATTACTTCAATACATTTTTTACCCGCCATTATCATCTTAATTAAGGGGATGATTTCTATTAACTCTCAGGAAATACGTTATTTTTACAGAAATATTGTAAAAACAGGGAATGTTTACCGCGTTAAACATAACAATAAAGACTATGGAGAGTTTAGAAAATTATCCGATGCTTTATATGAACGGGACGCACTATTTTTTTGTAATTTTGATTATGATCTGCTTGTTGAATGCGACCTGGAAAACAAGTATGAGCATATGAACCTGCCCCCATTTCCTGAAAAAAGACCAAAAGGCCGTATTAAAGGAATGAAAGTCAACAAAAAGGAAAGAGAAGGTGAAATTCTTTTTGATCATAAACTCCGTAAATTCTACATTCAAAAAGGTGAGGAAATCATCGGATACTATGATACAATGACCGAAGCATTTTATTATAAAAAGCTATTGATGGACAACAATTGGGATAAAAATGCCTTAAAAACAAATGTTACAGAAAGAATTGAAGTCAATATCAAAATTGACCCTAATAAAGAATATAAAGTTCAACTGAATTACTGTCCTAAATGCAGAAGCAGATTAGACATTAATGCAATTGAATGCCCTTCATGCGGTATTAATATTAAAGAATACCTATCAAACAATAATTAAAAAAAGATAGAGAAATTATTCTCCATCAGTATATTTATTTAAAGATTTTACATTAATTTCGCTATTTTGTACGGCTTGAATAGCGTTTAAAGCTGCTCTTGCACCTGCCAAAGTTGTAACATACGGAATGCCTAACTCGATTGCAAGACGTCTGATAATGTAACCGTCTTTTGCAGATTGTTTTCCTTCAGAAGTGTTGATAATCAAATCAACTTCCTTATTCAGGATAGCATCCCTAATGTTAGGAGAACCCTGTGACACTTTCAATACCTTTTCAACATCACTAAGACCTGTTGCATCACCGGTACCATCAGTTGCCATGATTTTAAATCCTAAATTAGCTGCTTTTTCTGCTATTGGCCTGATTTTTTTCTTGTCAGTTTCCTTTACACTGATAAATATTGTACCTTCCTTAGGCAATTCCATGCCTGCTGAAAGTTGAGATTTGTAGAATGCCATTCCATAGCTTTCGTCAATACCTATACTTTCACCAGTGGATTTCATTTCAGGACCTAAAACTGTGTCAGATTCCGGAAGCTTTAAGAATGGGAATACAGATTCCTTTACAGCCACATGGTCAATCTTGATTTCTTTGGTTAAATTGAAATCTTTCAATTTAGCGCCATTCATAATCCATGTAGCTACTTTAGCAAGAGGCACGCCGATTGCTTTACTTACAAACGGAACTGTCCTACTTGCACGAGGGTTAGCTTCAATAATGTAAACCATTTCCTCATCAAGCTTTACAGCATATTGGATGTTCATCAGACCTTTAACATCAAGTTCTAATGCCAGTTTAGTGGAGTTTTCACGAATGGTGTCCAATATATGTGCCGGAATAGTCTGAGGAGGTATTACACATGCGGAGTCCCCTGAGTGAACACCTGCTTCTTCAATGTGCTCCATAATTCCTGCAATAAATACATCTTCACCGTCGCACAATATATCAACATCCAATTCAATGGCATCCTCTAAGAATTTATCCACTAAAATAGGATGGTCTGGTGAAACTTTAACAGCTTCTTTCATATATTCTTCAAGCTCATTTGTATCATAAACAATTTCCATAGCCCTTCCACCAATAACATATGATGGACGTACGAGTACTGGGAATGTGATTTTCTCTGCAATTTCCTTAGCTTCTTCAAATGAATTAGCAGTACCGTATGGTGCTTGATGAATATGTAATTTTTCTAAAAGTTCTGCGAACAGTTCCCTGTCTTCGACCCTGTCGATACTCTCATATGGAGTTCCTAAAATTTTAACTCCGGCATTGGCGAGAGGGACTGCAAGATTAATGGAAGTTTGACCACCGAACTGGACTATTACACCATCAGGTTTTTCTTGTTCAATTACACCCATAACATCTTCAAAGGTAAGTGGTTCGAAGAATAATTTATCGGAAATGTCATAATCAGTACTTACGGTTTCAGGGTTGTTGTTGATTAAAATTGTTTCGATTCCATCCTCTTTAAGTGCTAAAGATGAATGTACACAACAGTAATCAAATTCAATACCTTGACCAATCCTAATTGGCCCCGCTCCAAGAATAACAACTTTTTTCTTGGTTGTTGAGGTAAGTTCGTTTCCGGTATCATAGCTACTGTAGTAATAAGGAGTTTTAGCCTCAAATTCTGCAGCACATGTATCCACCATTTTATATGATTGTTTAATGTTATATCTTGAAAGCAAGTTTCTGATGTACTCTTCAGTTTGGCCTGATAACTCAGCCAATCTTTTATTTGAACAACCAATTTGTTTTGCTTTTCTTAAGTATGCTTCATCATCGAGTTTATCGGCGGTAACATCGTTTTCAAAGTTTACAATATTTCTGATTTTGTATAAGAAGAAATTATCGATATTGGTTAATTCTCTGATTTTATCAATGTCCATTCCGTCTTTAATAGCGGAATATATTTGGAAGTAAATCAAATCGGTTGGATTTGAGAGATCCTCTTCTGACCATTCCACATATTCAAATCCGTCAAAGCCCATATCTAGAGACCTTAACGCTTTTTGGAATGCCTCTTCAAAAGTTCTTCCAATGGCCATTACTTCCCCAGTAGCTTTCATTTGAACTCCAACTTCACGACCTATTCCTTTAAACTTATCAAACGGCCATCTTGGGATTTTAATAACAACATAATCAATTGCCGGTTCAAAAGAAGCAGGGGTTTCTTTGGTAATGTCATTTTTAATTTCATCTAAAGTTAATCCTAAAGCAACTTTTGATGAAATTTTAGCGATTGGATAACCTGTTGCCTTAGATGCGAGTGCACTACTTCTTGACACACGAGGGTTTACTTCAATGACCTTATATTCATCTGTTTCGGGGTTGAGTGCGAATTGAATGTTACATCCTCCGCGAATGCCCAATGCCCTTATGATTTTAATTGAAGCGTCACGCATTTTTTGAATGGTCTCATCACATAAATTCTGTATAGGGGCCACGACGACACTGTCGCCTGTATGAATACCCATTGGGTCAATATTTTCCATGGTACATACAATTATGCAGGTATCCTCTTTATCCCTCATCACTTCAAATTCTATTTCTTTCCATCCTAAAACGGATTCATCGATAAGAACTTGATTAATGAAACTCATATCCAATCCATGATTAGCAATTTCAATTAATTCCTCTTCATTGTGTGCAATTCCACCACCAGTTCCACCTAAAGTGAAAGCCGGCCTTACAATAACCGGATAACCGATGTCCTTTACTGCTTCAAGTGCCGCATCTACACTTTCGACAGCCTGACATTTTGGAATTTCCTCATTGATTTCTTCCATCAAGTTGGCAAATAAATCCCTATCTTCCACGTCTTTAATGGTTTGAACATCGGATCCTAAGACTTTAATTCCTTCCAATAATCCTAAATCTCCAAGACCTGTTGCAATATTCAGTCCAGTCTGTCCACCCATGGTAGGCAATATCGCATCAACTTGTTCTTCTTTTATGATTTTAGCAACAACTTCCGGAGTTAATGGTTCTGTATAAACAGTGTCCGCCATGCCCAGGTCTGTTTGGATGGTAGCTGGATTACTGTTAACTAGTACTGTTTCTATTCCTTCTTCTCTTAGTGATTTACATGCTTGTGAACCAGAATAATCGAATTCTGCTGCTTGTCCGATTTGAATAGGTCCGGAACCAATAATTAATACTTTTTTAATATCCTTATCAACTGGCATATGTAATCCTCATTAAACTTTTTAATAATCTTCCATCATTTTATTAAATTCATCAAAAATACTTCTTGTATCGTTTGGACCAGGACCTGCTTCAGGGTGGTACTGTATACAGTGTAATGGCAACTCTTTATGAGAAATACCTTCAGGAGTTCCATCATTCAAATTAATTTGGGTTAAAACTAAATCAGTTTCTTTTAAAGATTCCTTATCAATTGTAAATCCATGATTTTGTGATGTGATAAATACTTTACCTGTGCTTAAATCTTTAACTGGTTGATTTTCACCCCTATGTCCAAATTTCATTTTATAAGATCTGGCTCCAAAAGACTTGGCTATCAATTGTTGACCCATACAAATTCCAAAGATAGGTAATCTGTTTGATAATTTTTTCATTGTTTCAATGGTTTCAGATACCCTATCCGGATTTCCAGGCCCTGATGTAATCATCAATCCGGAAGGAGAATAATCCAGAACAGTTTTATAGTCTGTATCATACGGGAATAAAACTACACCAATATCCCTTTCTAAAAATGAGTTAATAATATTCTTTTTAACACCGCAGTCAATCAAAGCCACTTTTTTATCAGCATCCTCATTGAATACTTTAATTTCTTTTGTAGATACTAATGGAACAACATCCACATCTTCAATACTTGGTTGGGAGCGTGCCATCTCAATCAATTCATCATCAGAAATATCTTCAGTAGTAATTGCAGCTTTAAGTGAACCTCTTTCACGAATCTTAAGTGTCAAATCACGAGTGTCAATTCCACTAATTCCTGGAGTTTCAAACTCTTTTAAAAATTCATCCAAAGTTTTTTGAGGTCCGAAATTGGAAACCTCACGACAAACCTCACGACAAACAAAACCTTCAACCTGAATACTATCAGATTGATACCAATCTTCACTTACCCCGTGATTTCCTTCCAATGGATAAGTGGACATTAATATTTCTCCTTTAAAGGAAGGATCTGTCAATGATTCGGTGTAACCACCCATACCTGTGGAAAAAACTAGTTCTCCCAATTTGGTGGTTTCATAACCAAAACCCTCACCTTTTAAAACAGTACCGTCTTCTAAAGCTAATTTAGCTATTTTTACCATTAAATCACCATCATAAAACATAAAAATTTACTATCTTTATTATATTTTATTCTAATATATTATTAAAGTTTGTTTTTTAGTGAAATTTTCAGATAATTTGAAAAAAAATATTTAAAAATGAATATGATTTAAAAATTTCCAACATGCCAGTGAAAAATAATATTTATTAAAAATTTTAAAGTATATAATAACTTAAAAAGTAAGCAAGAGACATGAAAATGAACGCAAATAATCCAAAAGTCCCAGAAGATTATAAGAAATTTAAAAAGTTAGTTAATGAGGCGAAACTTTATGATTCTCCAAAATCACTGACTGGCGAGCTACGACCATATCAAAAGATTGGATATTCCTGGCTAATACAAAATATCCAACAGAGATTCGGGTCAATTCTGGCTGATGATATGGGGCTTGGAAAAACAATACAGGTCTTAAGTGCAATCCTCTATTTTAAAGAACAGAATAAATTTGATAACGAGCCGACATTAATAATTGTTCCGCCAACATTAATATCCAATTGGGAAAACGAAATTAAAAAATTCACACCAAAATTAACCTATTACATTTACCATGGACCGAACAGGACATTTCCTCTGGAGGAATATGACATAATATTAACCTCCTATGGAGTTGTTAGGCTTGATTTGGACATGTTTTCAGATGAAAATTGGCTTTTATGTGTAATAGATGAAGCCCAAAATATCAAAAATCCCAATACAGAACAGACAAAAGCGATTAAAAGCATTAAGGCATCAACCAAAATCGCCTTGACTGGAACTCCTATTGAAAATAGGCTGATGGATTACTGGTCAATATTTGACTTTGTGAATCATGGATATTTGTCCACCAAAGATGATTTCAAAAGAAATTATGTTGTTCCCATTGAAAAGTTAGAAGACAAACAAGTTCTAGAAAACCTTAAAACAATTGCAAAACCATTCGTAATGAGGCGTTTGAAAACTGATGAGGACATTAAAAAAGAATTGCCTGACAAATTAGTCAATGACATTTACTGCAGCTTAACCAAAAAGCAAATCAAGCTGTATAATGCAATTTTAGAAGAAATATTCTTCGATATAGAAAATTCAAAAGGAATACAGAGAAAAGGAATAATTCTTAAAATATTGACCGCACTAAAACAAACATGCAACCACCCTGCACAATTTCTAGACATTAAAAATCCAAAAATTTCCGAATCAGGAAAAATGGAACTGCTGATAAATATTTTAGAGAATATACTGGATATGGATGAAAAGGTAATAATATTCACCCAGTACGTTGAAATGGGCAAATTAATCCAGCAACTTGTGTCTAAAAAATTAAAAACAGATGTTTTATTCCTGCACGGCTCACAAACACTCAAAGAAAAAACAGAAATCATTGATACCTTCCAAGAAGATCCTAATTATAAGATTTTTGTAGCCACACTTAAAACCGGAGGAACAGGTTTGAACTTGACTGCCGCAAGTAACGTAATCCATTATGACTTATGGTGGAATCCTGCCGTTGAAAATCAGGCCACAGACAGAGTCCACAGAATCGGACAAGACAAGGACGTCATGGTTTACAGGTTTATAACAAAAGGAACTCTTGAAGAAGAAATAGATGCCATAAGCAAAAGGAAAACTGATCTGGCCGGGAAAGCCATCATTAACGATGAGACTTTCATTACTGAAATGAGCGATGAAGAGCTGAAAAATGTTTTATCACTCAGATTATGAATCTGTACAATCATTCCATTTTCAGACTAAAGTTCAAGCTTCTTGAGGAATGTGTCAGTGCTCCAATGGATATGATATCTACACCCAAAGCCGCATAATCCAAAATAGTGTCCTCAGTTATGCCACCGGAGACTTCAATTAAAGAATTTTGACGAATATCAAGTTTTTCAAGTTCATCGAGTACATCGCTGACTTGTGAAGGGGACATATTATCAAGCATTACAATATCCGCACCATTCCTTACACATTCTACCGCATCATCCAAGGTTTCCACTTCAATTTCTATCTTTTTAGAGAAACTTACATTGGATTTTGCTTTAAGCAGTGCTTCAAGAGGCGTTCCACATGCCGCAATATGGTTATCCTTAATTAAAACCATGTCATCCAGACCAAATCTGTGAGTGTCTGCACCTCCAACACCCAAAGCATATTTGTCAAATTTTCCGATTGCAGGAGAAGTTTTGCGAGTTCCTGCAACCCTTACATCATAATCCTTAACCAGATTTACATATTTTCTGGTCGCACTAGCTACGCCACTCATCCTCATAAGCAAATTCAGTGCAGTTCTCTCAAGAAGCAGAATTGTTCTTGCATCTCCTTTAAGTGAAATCAATAAATCGTTTTTAGAAATTTCTGAACCATCCTTTAACCAGAATGTTACCTCAATACCATATTCCTCAAATAAATCCCTGATAATATTAATCCCCGCTAGAATACCTTCATCTTTTGAAATAATATATGCATTTACATCTTTGCCTTCTTCTACAACTGCATTTGAGGTAATATCACCGAAACCTTCATCTTCAGCCAGCATATATTCAATAATTTTATCCAAAAAAATCACCTAAAATTTAATAATTATTAAAATATATAGTATTTGTATAATATAAAATAAGTGATTTACTGGAAATAACATTTTTAGGAACATCTTCAGCAGTCCATTCATTCGAAAGGAATCACCCATCCATTGTTTTAAAAGCATATGGGGAAGTGATGAT
>NZ_JBGVOG010000043.1:0-5015 GCF_045126245.1 Methanobrevibacter sp.
TTCGATGAGTTTCCATTTCTGATTATCCTCATTTGTCAATTCATTTAAGATGATATTTGCATTTTCGTCACTGTTTTGCGCAGTCAGATACAAATCATAATCTCTTAGTTTTATCAGGTAGTTTTCATCTGATGCTATAAATTGCCAGTACTGATTTGTATTGGACTGCAATGTTTTTTGATGCATTGAAACATCTGTTTGAGGACTTGAAACGGGTTCGAAAGTCTTTTCTGAATATAGATTTTTCAATAGGAATATATCTCTTTCAATATTTATCATCTGCCAGGTCATGCACTCCCAGTTATGGTGAGTGAAAAGAATCACCTTTTCATCTTCTTTAAAGCTGGCATTGTATGGTCTGATGCATTTTCCTGTTGCATTATTCCGTATTGCATATGTGTTCATTTTATCCTTTTTCAGTTTAACGGCTTTGATTAATCTTGGACCAAAAACTATCAGGATAACTACGTCAATTACCAAAAGAATGAAAAATAAATAAATGTACATAATCATCACCAAAAATATTAGTTACATTTCCGTAACATTAGTGTTACATATATAAAACACATAATATAAATTTATTGAGAAAAAATTCAATTGGAAACATAACATATTGACGAATAAAGTTTTAATATTAACTAATGGTTTAATCGTCGAATTTATCCTTATCCAATGTTTTAACTACTTTTGCTGGAACTCCAACAGCCACTTCATAGTCACCAACATCTTTTGTAACAATCGCTCCAGCTCCGACAATTGCATATTTTCCAACTGTCACGCCAGGAAGAATGCTAGCGCCGGCTCCAATCCATGCTCCCTTTTTAATGTGAATCGGTTTGCATGTTAAGACCTGTCTATCATATTCATCATGGTTATTTGAAAGCAGCTGAACGTTTGCGGCAAACATCACATCATCTTCAATGGTTATTCCTCCACGGGCCATCAGAAGTGAATTGGAATTAATGAAAACATTGTCTCCGATTTTAATATGGTCAAATGCGGCACCTGCAATAGGTGGCATTATACGGGAATTTTCACCTAGATTGTCACCAAATAGTTCCTTTAAAAGATTATTATACTCATCAGTATTTTGCATCGTATGGTTAAGTTTAAAGACTGTTTCGGCCATTCTACCTGCTTCTGCCATCTCTTCAGGCGTAATTTCTCTCATATCGACTCTTTCAAAATCCATTTTAATCATCTCTAAAATTAATTAAGAACATATCTATTTCATGAGCATTAATAAATTTTAGGTCATGTCACGTGTAATGCTGATGCTTTCACGGAAATACAGTTCAGGATTTTCAATAATCTCTAAAGCTATTTTTAAAACAGACTGAAATGTTGTGTAATAACCTTTTGGAGTTTCACCCTTATGGGTTATGACATAATCATCTTCATCTCCGTCCCTTAAAAAGCCCGGTCTGAAAATGGTATAGTCCAATTCACTATCCTCAAGGATTTTTACCGCTTTTGTGTTTGGAATTTGAGGAGGTTCATTGTCCACATTGTATTCGGAACCGTTGCCCTCTGCAAGTTCATTATAGATTCCCACAGCACCCATCAAAATCAGTCTTTTCGGATTGATTTCAACAAGGTTTTCGGCAATTGAAGGCAAGTCTGATCCTGAAATTGCACAGTAAACTATATCCTGATTTTCTAAGGCTTCTTTTAAGTCTTCTAAATTACTTGCATCTATGTTTTTTGCTGTAATTTGTTCATTTTCATCAAAAACATCACCTGCTGATTTTGAAATTAATGTTAATTTGTAATCTTCATTTTCAAGCAGTTTTGATGTTAATCTTTTTCCAAATTTTCCTGTTGCACCTAATATTGCGATGTTCATTTTTTCACCTTTTTTAGGGGTTATAATTTATCAACCAATAATTTGCCTCCCGATCCTATATTTTCAACAGGGATTGGGTCTATTATAATAGTAATTGCTTCAATAGGTAAATCATATGCATCTGCCACTATTTTACAAACTTCTTCAGTCATTTTTCTTTTGTTTTCCAAACTTATGTTAGGATTTGCGGTAATTCTAACTACTGGCATGTTTTTCACTTCATTTTTTCAATTCAGTTTAAAAACTTAAACAACAAATTTTTCAATGAATCCATTTCATCGGGACTCATCTTGTATGCGTGCTGTGTTTCCCACTCATTAATGTGATTTAATATTTCATCTGTTTTTTCAGTTCCTTTATCTGTTAACTCAACTATTTTCCTTCTTCTGCTTTGAGGGTCTTCTTTTCTTTTAATAAAACCTTTATCTTCAAATTTTCTTAAAATCTTTGATGCATAACCGTCACTTACCTTAAATAGCCTTACAAGATCTTTTTGTGTACTTTTATCAACAAAGCGTATTCTTAAAAGGAAAGGCAGTTCTGTCAGGGTTATGTCCTCGTCAAAGAAATTTTCATTTGAATAATCTGTAAAATCGCTGATTAATTCTTCCACATAGTGATAAATAAGGATATTTTGGATATTTTCATTTTTGAACTGATTCGGCAATGTCATGGTTAATAATTTATCTTTATCAATATAAATACTTTTCATTATAAAACTGTTTCCAAAGGAAAAGGTTTATATATTATTTTTACAATAATTTAAATTGAGACTGATAACTTAATCAAAATTCTAAATTAAGGAGTGTTTACATGAATCAAAAAAGATTAGGTAGAACGGATTTATATGTCAATCCTGTTGGTTTGGGATGCATGGGTCTGTCACATGCTTATGGTGATGCCGTATCCCATGATGAAGCCATTGAATTTCTTAAAAAATCACTTAAAACCGGTTATAACTTCTTTGATACTGCAGAAGTCTATGTTGGAAAAACTTCTGACGGAAAAATAAGCAACAATGAGGAACTGTTGGGTTTGGCTATTGAATCCTTCAGGGGTGACATTGTAATAGCAAGCAAATTCGGAATAGGTATTGGCGAAAATTCACTGGTGCCTGACTCATCACCTGAGACCATCCGAAAATCAATAAACGCAACACTGAAGCGCTTAAACATTGACTGTCTGGATTTGTATTATCAGCACAGAATCGATCCCAAAGTGGAACCTGAAACAGTCGCAGGTGAAATGCAGAAGCTAATTGATGAAGGTTTAATTAAAGCATGGGGAATATCAGAAGCAAATGAGGAATATTTAAGAAAGGCAAATGATGTGTGTTCAGTAACAGCAATCCAAAACAGATATTCAATGCTTGCAAGATGGCATGAAAATTTGTTCCCTGTTTGTGAAGAGCTGAACATAACATTTGTTGCATTCTCCCCAATGGCAAACGGGTTTTTAACCGGAATGTATAATCAAAATTCCACATTCGATAAGAGTGATTACAGAAATGACATGGCACAGTACACACCTGAAGGCTTTAAATCAGCTCAAAAGTTAACTGATCTGTTAAAAAGCATTGCAGATGATAAAAATGCAACCTCTGCACAGATATCTCTTGCATGGATGATGTGCAAAAAGGATTATATAATCCCGATTCCTGGAACAACTTCTCTAAAGAACATGGAATCAAATTTAAAGGCAGCTAGCGTGAAAATGTCTTCAAATGAAATCAGTGAAATTGATGAACTATTGGATAACCTGGATGTCCCTGTTTTCGGAGGACATTAAATTAAAAAAATCGGAGATGATATTATGAAAACTTTCAAATTAAACGATGGAAATGAAATCCCTGCAATCGGCTATGGAACCTTTTTAATTCCTGCCGACGGAAGTACATACAAAGCAGTGACAAAAGCACTGGAACTTGGCATCAGACATATTGACACAGCTGTTGCATATTTCAATGAACAGGAAGTGGGTCAGGCTGTAAAAGACAGTGACGTGGACCGCGAAGACATATGGATAACCTCTAAAATGTGGCTTCAGGACTTCAAATACGAAGATGCTAAAAAATCAATAGATTTGTCACTTGAAAAACTTCAAACCGATTACATGGACCTGTATTTAATTCACCAGCCTTACGGTCCGGTTGATGAAGCATGGAGAGCTATGCAGGAGGCAAAAGATGATGGTAAAATCAAATCCATAGGTGTAAGTAACATGACACCAAAAATCTGGAATCAGTTTGTTCCTGAATTTGACACAATTCCTTCCGTAAACCAAGTAGAATTCAACCCGTATTTCCAGCAAAAGGAAATCCGTGAAATAATGGCGAAAGACGATGTTAAACTTCAGGCTTGGGGTCCGTTAGGTCAGGGAAACAATGATTTACTTACTAATCCTGTAATCAGTGAAATAGCTGAAAAATACGGTAAAAATGCAGGCCAGGTCATTTTGAGATTTGAAAACCAGGAAGGCACAATCGTATTTCCAAAATCAACAAAAGCCGAACGCATCAAGTCAAACATGGAAATATTTGATTTCAAATTAACAGACAGAGAAATGGATGCTATAAGAGCGCTTGATACCGGAAAAGGCAGACATGATCCTGACGCTGAAGGTGTAGCTGAATTTTTACTTTCAGCATATGATGTTCATGAGAACGATTAAATTCAAAAGAGAAGATAATCACAAAATATGTTTTAGGAGCACTGTAATGTCTGATATATCAATAATACTGGATAAAAAATTAAACACAAGCCAAGAAGAGGTTCTTGAAACATTTAAGGAATTTCTAGAGGCCATGATTGAAAAGGATGATGAAAAACTATATGAAATTATGGATGACAATTATATATTGACCCACATGTCCGGGAAAAGACAGACAAAAGAGGAATACATTACTGAGATAATGGATGGCACATTAAACTATTATAAATCCAAAATAATTCATCCTCGAATATCATTTATTGATGAAACTCATGCCAGACTCATTGCCGATGTGGAACTGGATGCCAAAGTATATGGAATCAAGGGAAATTGGACAATGAACAGTGAGGTTTTTATGAAAAAAATAGATGATAAATGGTTTTTAAATCAATGGGAAAATTAATGTGATACAATGCAAAAAGATGTTTTAATATTAACCGGTGCCGGCCAAATCGGTATG
>NZ_JBGVOG010000044.1:0-5044 GCF_045126245.1 Methanobrevibacter sp.
GTCAGGGTAATGACGCTTGCCACGACATTGGTAAATATTATCGAACCCATAAGGTCCTTGTCAAGGTCATATGTTATTGCAAGAACCAGCGCGTTACCCGCAGTCGACATTCCCGCCTCAAGGATTGCAACGTTGAAAACAAGCCCTTTAATGTTCAATAGCATCAGCAGAGCGAAAACTATTAATGGAGAAATGACCAGTTTTATTGCGGCTACAACCGCCGAATCTGTGATGTTGTCGGCCACATTGCTGAAATCAAGTGATATTCCAAGGGCAAGCATAATCATCGGAATTGTGGCGCCGCTCAGGTAGTTGAGGATAGTGTCGGCAACGTATCCCACAGGAATGTTTAAAGCGTTGAAAATCAAACCGAAAACCACCGCCCAGAGCGGCATGAACGTTACTGTGTTTATTACCACTTCCCTGGCGTTTCCGGCAAATTTCCTTGCAAGAATCACTCCGTAGGCAACAACCATCGCCGAGGTTGAAAGGTCATAGAATACAGCATTCAGAAATCCTGCCTGGCCGAAAACACCCATGCAGACCGGAAAGCCTATGAAACCTGTGTTCATGATTGATGAGGCGATGAGTATTGTCCAGGTTGTTTTCTTGTCGTAGCTTCTGATTCTGCAGTAGATGTATGCCGGGACTAGAAGCAGGATGCTTGTTACGATTCCCAAAACCGGCAGAAACAGCATGTCATGGGCTATATCTGCGCTTCTGAGGTTTGTAAAAATCATTGCGGGAAGGGCAATGTATAATACAATGTTTGAGATTAAATCCCTGTCTGACTTTTCAAAAAAGCCAACATATTTAAGGATAAACCCCAAAAGCATCATCAGTGCTGGAATCAGAATAACTTCAATCGGACTTGCCATGGTAGTATATTTGCTTTTGGTTTTGATATATTTGATGGAGTTAATTACAATTTATATACTAAATACCTAATAATTAATAATAGAAAACATGAAACTGAATAAACAAATAATCATAATCTTAATCATCATAATTGCCATTTTATCTGTTGGAATAGCTTATGAATTGTTTAAAACAAATAATACCCAAAATGATGTAAAAAATGTTACAACAAACAATACTACATCAAATACAACATTAAATGCAACATTGCAACAGACAGAACCTACAATTTCCGATAGTGGAAAATATGGTTACTGTGCAATTTGCGGTAAAGCATTGAGCTATTCTGAAGCAAGCAATGAATATACTCAGGGAAAAGTATGCGCCGCCTGTGCGCAAAATCCTTATTATCAGTCAGGAGAAGGTGCTGAATATGCAAATGAAAAACTCTTTGAGGCTTATCCCGATGAGTATGCCTGGATGCATGAGGATTCAGATAGTTAAAACTAGTCATTGACAAAATAGGAATACAACTCATCCTTAACTTCATTTTCAATTTTGTATTTGAAGTTGACAATCGGTAATGTTTGGCCCTTATCATTTCTTATTGTGGTTTCTTCCCAGTCAAACGGAGTTACTTGGCCAATATAGTAGAAGTCTTTTCCTTCATCATCCGATTTTTTGACAAACATATATATTCCCAAATCTGTTTTTTCGTGGTTGATGATGGCTTGAGGTTCTTTAGATTCCAGTTTGACTTTGGATCTTGTCATCCATGAAAAGGTCTCTTTATTTATAAAGCAATCCTCATATTTTGTTGACTCGGCAATATCATCGTTCTTTTCATACGTAACAAAGATTGGGCATGTATTGTGCTTTATTCTATATCCATACATTGTTGAGGAATCATCGTGGGGCCAATTCAGGAGCCTGCAAACATCCTTACGTGAGTATTTTTCATATAATTTAAGCTCACCAGTTGAATGATATGTATTTTCATATTTCAGAAGTGCAAAGTTAATCAAATCCTCAAGATGAATCCTATATGACTCCTTTGCTAAAAATTTACTGAACTGTCCTGAAATGTTATAGTTATCATCGAAAAACTGGGTGCGGCCATATCTTGCTTTCTCATTGTTTGTAAAGAAATTCATGTTGAGTAGGTTGATTGCACTTTCGATAGATTTAACTTGATTAACCAGACCATACATTTCATTTAATAAATCGGATATTTTATTTACATTAAAGGATTTGGCATGCATCAAACACTTGAGAATCAAAAGTTCATGAGGCCTCATTCCGTTTGCCAGATTTTTAGAAATCAGCTTTAATGAATTGATTTCATCCGCATCAAAAGGATTTGAATAGTCCTCTTCAACCTTGTCCAAAAACATTGAATAACAGTCAAAACTGGAATGATTTAAAATCAACAACGGATCCATGTCCCCATTTTCATAAAAATCACAAAGCATAGGCATTCTTCCAAGCTTGTATTTCAGATTGTTGTATTTTTCCTTAAAAAGTGCTACCCTTGAAAATGAGGCATTGTTGATTGATTCATAGATGCGCTTTTTAGATATTTCATCAAAGTTGATGGATGAGGCGCCCGGAATGATTTTGTTTCCTTCCATCAGATACTTCCTGATTGTATCCTTGTCATAGGATCTGTCACCGGATAGCGCAATCGGAATCATGAAGTTGTTTTTGTAGTTTCCGATGAAATCCAAAATTACGACAAACTCCTTGTTTTTGTATTTCCTCAGGCCCCTTCCCAACTGCTGAATGAAAATGATTGGAGACTCGGTTGGCCTAACCAGTAAAACCTGATTGATTTCCGGAATGTCCACACCCTCGTTGAAGATGTCGACAGTGAAAATGTATTCCAGTTTGTCCGGATTGTCGTCATTTGTAAGCCTGTCAATAGCTTCGAGACGTTTTTCCTGTGAGTCGTCACCTGTCAAGACTACTGAGGGATGGCCCCTTTTTGTGAATTCCTTTGAGAGAAGTTCCGCTTCCCTTTTTCTTGAACAGAATACCAATGCCTTGATTCTGTCTCCGGAGTATCCGTAAAACTCGGACTTTTCTAAAAGGTAGCTTACCCTTTTATCTGACGCTAACAAGTTAAAGTCCCTGAAATCGTCATCGATTGTGTCATTTTCAAACTCAACGTCAGTAATGCCGAAATAATGGAACGGACAAAGCAAATCCTCCTCCATGGCTTCCTGAAGCCTGATTTCATGGGCGATGTTGTTGTCGAAAAGATCATATATGTTAAAGCCGTCTGTCCTTTCAGGTGAAGCGGTCATTCCAAGGTAGAACTTAGGCTCGAAATAATTGAAAATCTTTTGATAGCTCAATGCACCGGCCTTGTGAACCTCATCGATGATGATATAGTCAAAATGATCTTTGCGGTATTTGGTGTAGACGTCATCCTTGCTCATTGTCTGGATTGTTGCAAAAAGGTATGGTGAGTCATAATTTTTAGAATTGCCTGTAAGCAGGCCGAATTTTTCATGATCGCTGAAAACGTTTTTATAGGCGTTGATTGATTGCTTTGCAATCTGTTCCCTGTGAACCAAAAACAAGAATCTTTTTGGATTGAAATCCTTTACGGCAAATGCTGATGCGTAGGTTTTTCCCGTTCCTGTTGCCGAGACCAAAATGGCTCTGGACTCGCCTCTTTTGATTAGCTTTCTTAAGTTGGCTATGAAGTCCTCCTGCATGACATTTGGAGTTAAGTCCTTGACGTTTTGGTCTTTAAGCTCTTCTGTGATTTTTCTTATGTCCTTAAAGCTTTTGTTGTCGTTGTAAATCTTTTCATATTTCGGCAAAACGTCTTCCAGATTATCTGCCTTTTGCCATAAGTCATTGAATTCCCTTTTGATTTCTAAAAGCATTTCACCTTCTTTCAGGGATGTGAATTCGACGTTCCACTCCTTGTTGACTGTTAATGCATTCATGGTCAAGTTGGAGCTTCCGACAATTCCCCTGTAGATGTCATCCTTTTTGAAGATATATCCTTTGGTGTGAAAGCCTTCCTTTTCCTGGCTGTAGAGTTTTATTTCCAGGTTTTTGAATTCGTTTAATTTTTTTAACGCTTTCGGCTCTGTAAAAGTCAGGTAATCTGTGGTGAGGATTTTTCCTTTAATATTGTTTGCTTCCAGCTTTTTGAATTCCTCAAGAAGTGGAGTGATTCCTCCAAGGGTGATGAACGCGGATGATATGATGAACTCGTCACAGTCCTGAAGCTCGTCCCTGATTGAGTTTATGACCTTGTTTTCTTTGTTGTTGTAGAGAAGCTTCGGTCTGAAGCTGGAGCTGGAGCTGACCTTCTGGTTTATGAATGCGGTTTCAGCGCCTTTAATGATATCTTCGGGGTTCATTAATTGTCCTCTTTTAGATGAGCGATGAGCTCATCAAGCTTTTCGATTTGGAGTTTGAATTCCTCTTCTCTTGGAGTACCTTTGACTTTTTCAAATTTTTTTTCAAGTTCTGCTTTTTTATTTAAAGCTAACTCTAATCTCTTGTCAGACATTTTAATCCTCCATGGTTTCTTTTAGATAATCGATAATCTTAAGGTCTGCAGGAATCCAGTTTACTTGGTCCAATTGGGATTTGGAGAGCCATTTGGCGTCGTTGTGCTCTAGAAGCTTTGGGGTTCCTTTGGTAATTTCTGCTTCAAAACAGGACATCTTTAAGTAAAAAGTAGGGTATTGGTATTCCAGGTCTAGGGCGAACTTTGTGGGTTTGATTGTGCAATCCAGTTCTTCCTTGATTTCTCTGATTAGGGCTTCCTCTTTGCTTTCGTTAGGTTCAATTTTTCCGCCCGGAAATTCCCACATGTTTATGAACTCGCCATAGCCCCTTTTGGTTGCAAGGATTTTATTGTCCTTTTTGATAATGGCTGCAACGACATTTAAAGTTTTCATAAGTTAATCTCCTTATGATTTTATATTTGGCAGCTTGCGTTATAAATGTTATTTATAAATAAACATATTAATTAATCATTTACACTAACAAACTCATAATTTAACAAACCATGATTAAATAAAAGTGTTTTAAGAACTTCTTTAATGAAAATAGCTAAATTATCTTCTTCGATACCTTCATTTCCAGGAGTTAAAGAGAAAGCACCAACAGACGGAATGATCAGATCAGATTCATAAAATCTTTTAGTAACATTTCC
>NZ_JBGVOG010000045.1:0-9886 GCF_045126245.1 Methanobrevibacter sp.
GATTATTCCGGGGTGCACAGTTATTGTTTTTGCACCTATCTTTTCGGCATATTGACCGCATTGAATCATTTGTTTTACACTTTCAGCTCTAATCCCCTTGTTTAGGCTTGCTATGTTAATGTCCACCGTTGCGGCATGTATTCTAACGTCCAGTCCGCAGTCAGCATATTCAAGATTTTCCCTTTCAAAAAAAGGACCTTCGCCCAGTATTTCTATCATTTCGAATTCGTGTTTTTTAGCTAAATTGATGATGTCATCGTTCGGTTGCATGAATAAAGCCAATGTTGTAAAACCAAGTTTCATATTATAATATATTTTTTCAATAACTATAAAAACTCTTTATTTTAATATAATTAATTAATATTAAAGGGAAGTAATTCAATGACTAAATATGATGGTAAAATATTGGTAAGTGAATATATGAATTTTGCAGATGAAATTTATATTTTTGATACAACCTTAAGGGATGGTGAACAGACACCCGGTGTCGCCTTGACTGTCGATGAAAAAATTCAGATAGCTCAAAAACTCAACAATTTGGGCGTTGATAAAATAGAAGTCGGTTTTCCGGCCTCTTCCAATGGTGAAGTTGAATCAGCCAAAAAGATTGCTTCATTGGGTTTGGATTCCACTCTTGCTGGTCTGGCACGATCTTTAAACAATGACATTGATGCGGTTATTGACGCTGATTTGGATTATGTTCATACCTTCATTGGAACTTCCCCGCTGCATCGCGAATTTAAGCTTAAAATGTCAAAAGAGAAAATAATTGAAAATGCCGTTAATGCTGTGGAATATGCCAAAGACCATGGTTTGACTGTTGAATTTTCCGCTGAGGATGCAACCAGAACCGAAAAGGACTTTCTATTAGAGGTATTTGGTGAAGTTATTGATGCCGGTGTAGATATTTTGGATGTTCCCGATACCGTAGGTGTATTGACTCCTGTTTATACCCATGAATTAGTTACCTACATCAAAAATCATTTCAATGTTCCGATTAGTGTTCATTTTCACAATGATTTCGGTCTGGCCACTGCAAATACCCTAACCGCTCTTGAATGCGGTGCCAATCAGGCTCATGTAACTGTCAATGGTTTAGGTGAAAGAACAGGTAACTGTTCACTGGAAGAATTGGTAATTACACTTAAGGTCGCCTATGGAATTGATCTGGGTTTGGACACTTCAAGATTATACAGTTTATCCAAATTGGTTGGACGTTTGACAGGTGTTAAGATGCCCGTCAATAAACCTATTGTTGGAGACAATGCCTTTTCTCATGAGTCCGGAATTCATGTTCA
Source organism: Methanobrevibacter sp. (assembly GCF_045126245.1). Taxonomy (GTDB): domain Archaea; phylum Methanobacteriota; class Methanobacteria; order Methanobacteriales; family Methanobacteriaceae; genus Methanocatella. The sequence continues at coordinate 1,299 of NZ_JBGVOG010000045.1, forward strand.
TGGAATTTTGAATAATTCATTTACCTATGAACCTATGTCTCCTGAGCTGGTTGGCCATTCCAGACGTATTGTTTTGGGAAAGCACACCGGAGCAAATGCATTGAAATCAAAATTAAAAGAATTTCACATTGATTTAAATAATGATCAATTTTGTAAAGTCTTTGATGAGATAAAAAGTTTAGGTGATAGTGGCAAATGCGTAACAGATGATGATTTGGTAGCTATTGCAGTTACAGAACTTTCTTCAGCCCGTGAAACTCCAATTATTTTAAAGGGATTAGGTTTATCTTCAGGTACAGGAGTATCTCCTACAGCTACAGTTAAATTGGAAATTGACGGTGTTGAAAAAGAAACCGCCAGCACTGGAGTGGGTCCTGTTGATGCGGCATTAAATGCTATTCGTGAATTGATTCGCGATACAATGGATATTGAACTTGAAGAATATAATTTGGAAGCTATTACCGGAGGAACTGATGCGTTGGCTGAAGTGTTTGTAGTAAGTTCCGATTCATTCGGAAACCGGTCTACCGGCAGGTCCACAAATCAAGATATAGTAATGGCAAGTATTTTGGCTGTACTTGACTCAATAAATAAATTATTATTGATTCAAAAAGCATCATAATTATTGATTTTTAAAAAATGTTCAATATTAGTTGTTTGTTGTACTATTTATTTTATTTTTATTGAATTAAATTTAACAAATTTATTTATTTTTATTCATGTTAATTTTTTCATGTTTTTTTATTATTTATTTCTATAAATTTTTTAATTTAATTTATACTTTGTTTAGATTTTATCATAAATTTATATGTAAAATTTTATATACATCTACTTACTAATATTTACATGGTGAGTTAAGATGGAAAACAATACAATTTTCGTTGGTAGCAAACCTGTTATGAATTATGTTCTAGCTGTAGTAACTCAATTTAATGAGGGTTCTGACAGCGTTCTTATAAGAGCTAGAGGAAAAGCTATCAGTCGTGCTGTTGACGCTGCAGAGATTGTCAGAAACCGTTTTGTTCCAGAAGCTGAAGTTGCTGATATTAGAATTTCAACCGAAGAAATAGAAAATCACAACAATGAAAAAACCAACGTTTCTATTATAGAGATTCTAATTGAAAGAGGTAATTGATCTATTTTTAATCAAATTTCTTTTGAATATTTTTTTCAAATAAATATTTTGACAGTAAGATATTTGAAGTGCCCTTTCCATGAGCTTCTACTTTATTTTTCAATATTGCCTTTAAAATGCTGTCTATGTCCTTTTGAGAATCAACTAGGCTATAGCAATCACCGACAAATTTCCAGTAATGTGCATCACTTGCACCAAGGGAGGGTACATTTTCTTTTTTTGAGAGATTTTTTGCTTTTCTATTGCAGTACCCAACAATGAATCGGGCATTTTTTGTCTCTATTGCATCAAATTTCAAATCTTTATAATCCCTTTTATGCAGCAGGCCATGCCTGTAAAAACAGTATGGATGGGGTATTATTGCAATACCACCTAAATCGTGAATTTTGTCTATTGTTTCTTCAGGTGTTAAGTTGGAGGCTACATTTTCCTCGCACCCAAATCCAATAATATGACCATCAGTCGAAGAAATCTCTATAGATGGAATTGCCAATATATCAGTATTTCTTGTTTTTTTAACAACTTCATCAGTTCCATCAACAGTATTGTGATCGCTTATGGCTATAACGTCAATGTTTTCAATTTTTGCCTTTTTTATAATGTCATCTATTTTTGACGAAGAGTCGGGTGAGTATTCACTGTGAATATGAGAATCCATCTTAAGCATTTTATCTTTCCATTGCAGTTTTTATTAAACCTACAGTACCGGTCATCATAACGTCTCCGCCCGGAGCTGCATGATGCCAGTCAAGATTTGTTTTTTCGATCAGCTCTCTTTTCGGTCCGCTCACTATTACCTTTTCAATTTCGGATATCGGATTCAATACATGGGCTCCATGGCCATGGTCTTCATGAACTTCCTCGTGTGTTATCTCTCCGGATGCCAATCTTTTGATGTATCTTTCCAGTGATTCTCCGGTTAAGCTTGATGTGTGGTGTTCAAATACTCCTTGTATTTTACCGTTTTCTATTGATGCAGCGGTAGTGTGTCCGTTCCCGATATCAATTACAATAAAACTGTTTAACTTTTTAGCTACTTCGTCAAAACACATACCGGCTATTGAAGCGAATTTTGTATCCATTATCAGCGGAGTATCTTCAATGCCCTCTTTTTCAATTGTTCTTCTTACTGCCTGCATCCTTGTAAAATAATCAGGCAAGTTATCTGTAAATCCAAATTCCAATGGGGAAATCGGTTCGGTTATTTTTTCCCTTATCTTTTCAAACCTGAAGTCCCTGTCACCCATGTTTTCATTATATCCATGATCCTGGACAGCTATTGCAATTTTGTCAAAATCAAATTCCAAATCATAGCCTAAAAGGAATTCTGATAGCTTTCTGATGTTAATATCACCCATTGTGATTTTTGTATAGTCCTTATATTCTTTAGTATCATCTGCAATTTCAATTCCTATTGCCTTTACCTGACTTAAATCATCACGGATTGTCCTGGCACACACAGGTTCCATTACAACTTTATATCCCTTCTCCATATGCTCCAGGATACTTCTTTTAATTTTTCCTCCGCCCATTATTTCTCCTTTAAAATAGATGTCATTTTCAATTTCTCTCATTTGCTGTGAAATGTAAAGGTGAGGGGAAGGAAGAACCAATTTTATTGAGTTTTCAAGTTCTTTTTCTGTATCATAAATCATCATGTCTTGTGTTCCGGTACCAACATCAATAGCTAAAATTCTCATGATTTTTAATTGTTTTTTATATTATTAATAATTAAACTGTACATTTTTGTACACAAAAGATTTAAATAGTACATTGATGTGATTATTATTATGAATTACAAAATTACTTTATCATCCGAAGATGTGCCTAAACAATGGTACAATATTAATGCTGACTTGCCTGTAGAACTTCCTATGCCTAAAAACAGTGAAGGCAAAGATCAAATTGCATCTTTACAGAAAGCCTTTACTAAGGCTGGTCTAGAGCAGGAATTTGCTACTGACAGGTATATTAAGATTCCGAACGAAGTTAGAGAACTCTATATGCAAATGGGTAGGCCTTCTCCATTGTTTAGGGCTACCAGACTTGAAGAATATTTGAATACTCCCGCAAAGATTTATTACAAGCGTGAAGATACATCGCCTACGGGTTCACATAAGTTAAATTCTGCTATTCCTCAAGCATATTTCGCTAAAAAAGAGGGTGTTGAAAGGTTGACTACAGAAACCGGTGCCGGACAATGGGGTACTGCACTTTCACTTGCTTGCAACTTGCTTGGCTTGGATTGTACCGTTTACATGGTTAAGGTTTCATTCAATCAAAAGCCTGACAGGAAAAATATCATGAACATTTACAACGGAAATGTTTTTGCTTCACCTAGTGAAAACACTGAAATCGGCCGTCAAATATTGGCTGAAAATCCTGACCATCCGGGCTCTTTGGGAGTGGCTATTTCCGAAGCGATGGAAGAGGCTTTAGCTAATGAAGAAGTCAAATATTCATTGGGAAGTGTTTTAAACCATGTAATGCTGCATCAAACTATTATCGGTCAGGAACTCAAAACTCAACTTGAAATTGCTGAAGAAGAGCCTGATGTAATGATTGCCTGTGCAGGTGGGGGAAGCAACTTTGCCGGATCATTGTTCCCATTCATTAAGGATAAGATTGACGGCAATAGCGATACCCAGTTCATTGCCGTTGAACCTAGCGCATGCCCTACATTGACTGAAGGCAGTTATGAATACGATTTCGGTGATGTAAACGGATTTACTCCTATGCTTAAAATGTTTACTTTAGGCCATGATTTTGTTGCTCCATCTGTTCATGCTGGTGGTTTAAGGTATCATGGAATGTCCCCTCAAGTTTCTCTTTTAACTAAAGAAGGATATATACAACCTAGATCTGTACATCAAAAAGATGTCTTTGAAGCGGGAATTTGTTTTGCCCGTAATGAAGGTATTCTTCCAGCTCCAGAAACCACTCATGCAATCAAGGCTGCAATGGATGAAGCTATTAAATGTAAGGAAACCGGTGAAGAGAAAACTATTGTATTTAACTTCTCAGGTCATGGAATGTTGGATTTGAAAGGATATGCTAGCTATTTTGAAGGAACTATGCTTAACGCTAAATAATCCTTCTCCTTTTTTTTATTTTTTTCGAACTTATTTCTTATAACTTATAACTAATAACTTGCAAGTGTTAACAAATAACTTATTTGTGAAAACAAATACTTTATAAGAGAGAAGTTATAAAATATAACTTATTTGTTAAAAGTTAGTTATGATAAGTTATTTATTAGAACTTATTTTTTATAATTTAAAAGTTTTAACTTACAATATAATTCCTATCCCTTAGAGTTAAAATTGATGAATTATCCCATAGGTTCGAAATTTATAACTTAATCCTTTTAACATTTACTGAATAATTTAATGTTATTCTTTCGAACCTTAATTTTAAGTTATAATTCATAACTAATAACTTAAAACTTATCAGATAAAGGAGAATTCTTTAAATGAGTGAAGTCGTAGCGGTGATGAATCAGAAAGGAGGTTGTGGAAAAACAACAACTGTTGTAAATACTGCAACATCTCTGGCAGTATTGGGTAAATCTGTTTTGGTTGTAGATATGGATCCTCAAGCTAATGCCACAACTAGTTTTGGGATTGATAAAACTAAAATAGAAAATACCATTTACGATGCTTTAATGGGGGATATTAGTATTAAAAAAGCAACAATTCCTACGTTTATAAAAAATTTGTTTATTATCCCAAGTAATATATCCCTTAGCGGCGCTGGAATGGAACTTTCTAAACGTGATAATTACCATATTGTTTTAAAAGAGACCTTAAAAGATGTTGTTCCGTTATTTGACTATATTTTTATAGATTTACCTCCTTCATTAGGCGTAATTACTGTAAATGCATTAGTAGCCTCCGATAGCGTTTTAATTCCTATCCAAGCTGAGTATTATGCTTTAGAAGGAGTGGCTGATTTAATTAATACAATAAAATTAGTCGAAAAAAGACTAAGAAGTCCGACTCCCATTAAAGGAATTCTCCTAACTTTATTTGATAGAAGGACTAGACTCAGCAAGGATGTTCATAAAGAACTTAAAAATTACTTTGGTGAAACTGATTTGCTCTTTAAAACTATTATTCCAAGAAATATCAGATTGGCCGAAGCTCCTAGTTTTGGTAAACCTTGTTTAATTTATGATCCTGATAGTACTGGTACAAAAGCTTATTTGAAATTAGCTAAAGAAATTTTAAAAAGAGATGGGGGGGATTAAATGGCTAGAAAAGGACTTGGTAAAGGATTAGATTCACTTATTCCAGAGTTTTATAATGAAGATTTTGATAGTAATTCACCTCAATCACTGGAGGACATGTTAAACGAGAAGGGTAACCAGGATGGTGAATCTTCTGAAGGTGCTAGTGAGAATATATTTGAACAGTTGGAAAAAGAAAATTCTGAAAAAGAATCTTTAAATGATGGTGAAGAGGTTTTAAAAGATGATCAGGAAGATAATGAGGATGAAATCTCATCCGAAGACATATCTGGCGGTATACCTAGCGAAGAGAGCGTACAGGCATCACAAGAAATCAAAATCCAGGAAGAACACGTAGCTGAAGTTAAGGAAATTGTCGATAAGAATCCAAGAATCACCCTGTGGTCCTCAAGGTCATCTGCTGTGTTTAGATATTTAAGGAAAACCGAACCTGAATTCAGCATTTCAAAGGAAGCCTCAATTTTAATTGATGAAGCGGTTTCCAAAAAATACCCTGAAATATGGGCATTATTTGATGATTATTAATATATTCTACTTTTTTTAATATATTTTATTTGATGGTTTTTTTACACTTGAGTTATTCTATTGTATATTTTATAAAATCTATTGTCTAAATGTATTATTTTATATTTGTTGATGAGTTATTTTAATCATAACAATATAAATTTTAAAAATATTAACAGATTATTCTAGAATTCAAATGTAGTTTGAAATTCACCGCTTATTTTGATATATGGCTCTGCCCTGTCCACTACAACACCCAAATTTCTAAGCTGTTCTTTTGATGTAAAAGGCATTTTTTTCCTAATAGAAATTATTTTTCTTGCAGATTTCACACCAATTCCAGGTACCCTTATCAGCTCATAGAGCGGTGCGGAGTTGATTTCTACAGGGAAGATATCCATATTTTTTGCAGCCAGAATTTTTGGATCCTGGGTAAGTGACAGCTTATCGTTTTCATCAAATACCAATTCCTTGACCTTGTAGTGATAATCATTCAGCAGACTGTCAGCGTTATATAATTTTGCTGTTCTGTCTGTTGAACAGGCTTCTTTAGATGAAAATTCAGTATCTTCAATTGGGGTGAATGCTGAGAAATATGTCCTTTTCAGCTCTGATTTTTTGTAGATTTTTTCCATTCTCTCAAGAATTTCCCTGTCACTTTCATCATTTGCACCGACAATAAGCTGTGTGGTATGTGTAGAATTTGGATATGTTGTGCTTTTGTGCTGTAGACTGTTGATCCAGGATAATCTTTTCAGTATGTCCTTATTGTAATCCTTTGTAGATGACAGTTCAGCAAGACCTGAAGGTGTAGCTGCTTCAATATTGATGCTGACTCTATTTGCAAGCGCCATTGCCCTTCTGATAGAATCCTTGCTGGCCCCAGGTACAACTTTCAGGTGAATGTAGTCATCATATCCGTACTTGTTTCTCAGCAGATGTACAGTTTCAATCTGTTTTTCCATTGTAGAATCGACATCTCCCGAAATTCCGGAACTTAAAAACAAGCCGTTTACAAGACCTCTATTGTAGTATCCAAGAAATGCTTTTGCAAGCTCTTCAGGTGAAAGTTCAAGTCTCATAAAGTCTCTTTTCGATTGGTTAATGCAATATTTGCAATCGTTTTTACACTTGTTTGTCAAAAGAGTTTTGAAAAGAGGAATCTTGCAGCCGTTATGGCCTGTGGCTTCATAAATGCCGGGCAAATTAACCTGTGAACTCTTGTTATGGCTGACATAGTCACATAAGTCATACTGCGCCGAATCAGTTAGGATTTTCATCTTTTCTAAAGTACCCATAATAACCAATTTGTTCGTTCAATTATATAATTGTTTGTTCAATATCGAACAGAATTTTGTAACATTTACCCAACATTAAATAATAAAATTTATATTTAATGAAAATTTTATATAGTTATGCATATATGTTTGGATTATAGCAGATATGATTAGGACATGTATGTTAATGAAAAAATTTGTTGAAAAATAGTATTAAATATTTGAAAAAACAGAGATTAGGTAGCTTTCTAATTAAGTTTAGGGAACTATCGAAAGGCTTTTGACACATGTCTTAACCATGAGCAATTATGGTTCAGTTATAGGACATATACCTATTAAAAAAAGATCAAACAAGTAGGACATATACCTAGTAAAAAAAGATCAATTGACTTTCTATTTAATTTCAGGTCAACACGATTAAGTAGAAAGGAATTAGGGATTTACTTTCCTATAATAAGTAATCATAAATAACTATTTGCTATACACATATAGTACTGGCTTTTAGTCAGGTCAGTTATTTTAAATCAATTCCCATTATTGGTTTTTATATGGCTGATTTTAGTTATTTCTTTATTTTTTTTATAACTTTTATAGATTTTTCATTGTATCTGTCAATCTCATTTTGGACTATAATATAAATATTTATATATGTTGAAAATCATATTATCAATTGGTACTATAAGGTGCTAATTTTAGTATTTTATTGTATCGAAATTCAGGTTTTTTTTCAAAATATTTCATATTATTAAAAGGCAAAAAGTTTTCATTTGTAAGTTAAACAACGGATGTTTTTTTTCACATATTTTCTATTATTGAATGGCAAAAAGTTTTCATTATATTAAAGTTAAACAGTATTTGATTGTTTAAAAGGGAGAATTATATGCGTTTTAAGCGAGAAATGTTTTTAACTTTAATACTATTACTGACGATTTTTTCACTTTCATTTGCGAGTGCAAGTGAAATTGGAACATACGAACAAAACACAGGCGAACTTAATTCGATATCTATTTCTGATATTGATCCAATCGATGCAAATTTGAATAATGTAAATGATATAGATGAAATTGAAACTGATGATTGTTTGACTAATAATGGAACACAACTATTGCGTTCTAGTAATGATGAAAAAGATGAAGATTTAGAAATGCTTCGCGCTGGGAATGGTTTAAATATTCTTGGTGCTAGTAATGATGAGCCTATTCTTGGTGACCGTGAACCACAAGGAAATACTATTCAAGCTGTTTTTGAAGCAATTAGATTGTGTAGTGAAGATGGTGGAGGTACAGTCTATCTGAATAATCAAACCTATACTGTAGCTTGGTATCCTCAACCTCAGGTATCAAGTATCAGAAATGTAAGGGTTGTTGGTGGAACTCGTAATAATCCAAATCTAATGTCTACATTTACTACCCAAGGAGGGGCT
>NZ_JBGVOG010000046.1:0-7385 GCF_045126245.1 Methanobrevibacter sp.
GCAAGAACAACATCCTTTGCAATAGAGGTCCTCTGAGAAATTAAATCAAATAATTCATTATCAATTTCATCAATGCGATTTCTGGATTCTTTTAGAAGATTTTCAGCTTCCTCAATGCTATTGAAAGATTTAATTTTATAATCCTCACTCAAAAAAATCACCATTCTTGATAATAATGATAATAATATAATTTATAATAATACTAGTATATAAACTATATGATTAATTACTTTAAAAACAATTAATTGAATAACAGGCACTCATTTTAATATGCATCCATCATTATCCACTTTTGTTCTAATGACCCTACCTTCATATTTGGCCCAAGCCTGTTCTACATCATCAATGGAATCGTCACTTACAACAGCTACAAAGGAAGAACCAGTACCTGACAAACCTGAAGCGATTGCCCCCGCTTGAAGAGCATCAACGGCAATTGTCGAATCAAAACCCAAAGTTGCTGCATAAATTAAACCGTTCAAATTAAGAGCCTTGAAATAATCTTTTTGTTTTGCAAACTCAAAAGCAGTTTCAACCAATGGTGCCAGCAACTTCATTCTTTCGGGATTGGAATCTCCGGATTTTGAATAAAAATTAGGCATATAAATTAAAATTGGATAATCCTGCATTTTTTCCTTTATAATAAACTCTCTATTTTTATTGTCTGTTACGACAACCCCTCCAAAATAAGAAGCAGTTGCATCATCAAATGAGCCGGTAATTGTAACGCCAGCATCCAGCGAAGCGTCAATAGCCATATTAATAATCTCCAAATCATCGAGAGGTTTTAAATCAAATTCTTGTGAAACAATCGAAGAAGTCACTTTCACAATAGCATTAGACGACGCACTGCTGCTTGAAAGTCCAGATGCCATTGGAAGGGAAGAATTTGTTTTTAAATCAATCCCGAATTCATCTTCACTGACATTATAATAATCAAATACTTTTTTAACACACAATTCCATTAAAGAATTATCCGCTCCAACATCATTACTGCATTTGATTGAATTGCTGGAAGTTTTAGCCTCACAGACAATATCCAATCCAATTCCGAATGCAGAACCGAAGCCCGTTGCTATTGCATTAATTATAGTTGCGGAACCCGGTGATCTCACAATTTTTTTCATTATTTAACCTCATCATATGGAATATCCACTTTGGAAAAATCAAGAGCCCTGTTTCTTGCATTTAAAGATAATACATATCTTAAATCATCATCGTTTACTAAATTATCAATAGCATCAGCAATAGATGATATTTTATTCGGATTTACAAGCAAACCAACATCATCGTTTATGATTTCACTAATTCCACCAACATCACTACCGATTACAGGTTTCCCGCAGGCTAACGCTTCTATCAAAACCAATCCGAAGCTTTCTGAAAATGAAGGCAATATTAAAATATCACAGCTTGGAATAATATCTTCAACATCGTTTCTTGAGCCGGTGAAAATCACATCACGGATATCCTCTTCCTCAGCTTTCTTTTTAAGTTTTTTAAATAGAGGACCATCTCCAACAATCACAAGATAATAATCACTGTTTGCTATTTTTTTAGCTTCCAGGAGCGAATCGACATTTTTTCTTTTAATCAAATTGCCTACAAAAAGAACAATCGGTTTGTCAAAGAGTTTATATTCCTGTTTAAATGAGTCATTTTCTTTATTGGAAAATTTATCAATATCAACAGAATTCCAGGACAATTTTGTTTTATTCGCAATTCCCCGGACTCCTGTTGCAATAATCTCATGTTTCAATGCGTTGCTTACTGCAAAAACACCGTCAGCATTTTTCAATACTTTTTTAATAGGTGACCTCATGAAAGGTTGCTTTTTATATAATTCAAACATGTCAGAACCATGTGCGGTTACATATGTCTTTATGTTATGCTTATTTCCAACTTCCACTGCAACATCACCGGCAGGAAAGAGGTAATGCCCATGGATAATATCAATGTCTTCTTTTTGGATAAGCTCTTTCAATGCCCTTTTAGCATTAAATTTGAACATTAAACCTCTAATACCTGGAATACTGAGACCTTTTGTCCCGATAACGTGAATTCCATCAATATCTTTAATTTCCTTATGGGGATACGTAATCACATAAACTTCATGACCCTGCTTGACAAGCTCTTTCGATAATGTGTGAATATGAACACCCACCCCTCCAAAATGAGGCGGGAACTGACCAACCATAGCTATTTTCATAAAAATAAACCCCTATTAATTATAATTAATTTATTAAAATTATTATTTAAATAATTACCCAAAAAATAAATGGAATAAATTATCTAGAAAGTTTTTGAAAAATCACAAAAATAATCCCCAATGATAACATGTGAAAATAAGATTATTACTAAAATAAAAAAAGAAAAAAATTAAATAAATTTTAAATGAAAACATCAAGTATTTAGAGAAATCTATCTAAAGTTCAATAGAATCCGCTTCATAAACATTTATAATTAAATCTTGTGCAACTAAATCTGCAATATTTCCTCCAAAGTTAAGGAAATGTTCGGTTTGCAAATGTGCATCCAAAATTTCTTTGGATTCCCATTGTTCAACAAATAATAAAGAGCTATCTCCAGTATGGCAATATAGATTATAATCTACATTTCCATCTTCTTTTCTTGAATTTTCAATTAAGTCTTGTGCAAATTCGACAATCTTATTTGCAGCATCCTCATCTTTAGGAATTGCTTTTGCTAAAACAAATATCATAGAATCACCTTTTTATTTAAAAAAACATATAAGTTAAAAAATTAGAAATATTCTTTCTAAAAATTTAACTTATCTTATGAAAAAATTTTACTTCATTTCAAATTGAGGTATTCCTGTAATTCTTAGACCACCATAATGGGATCTGTATTTGATGTTTAACCCAATTAAGAGAGGAGTAATTTTTTCAATGATACGGGATTTTTCTAAAATTCCGCAGTCAATAGCTTGAACTCCTGGAAGTTTATTAATGAGTTCGGTAGCAATTTCTTTTGCTTCGTTGTCATTACCTGCAATTAGACAATCACAATCTATATCATTAGGGATATTGGCCAAATGAGAATTACTGATATTACAAAATGCACAGATTACCTTTGCACCGGTTCCGGCAAGGATTTTGTCAGTTCTTTCAGCTGCTGAACCTTCCATTAAATCAATGAAACGGAATGGTTTACCGCCAATAGCTGTTTCTAATGGTACAGTAGCATCTAAAACAATTTTATCATTACAGAATTCCTTAATGCCTTCAAGAGTAGGTTTTTGAGCTGCCAAAGGTACTGTGAGAATTAGGATGTCACCTTCTTTTGCCGCATCTTCATTAGCCATACCAACAATATTTAAATCATAATCTTTGAGTTCTTCTATTGTTTCTTCAACAATTGTTAAAGCCTTTTCTTCTTTACGGGAGCCTACAATAACCTCAACGCCTTCAATAGCAAATCTTTTTGCGATACCTAATCCTTGAGGTCCGGTTCCGCCAATTACTGCAACTTTCATGTTATCCTCCACATGTTAAAATTAAATTTCGACTGATTATTAAAAAACTTTTAAAAAAAAAGTAATGGAAAAAATTCCATTACTTTAGTTTTTCCAATTGAGAAAACAGATTTGAACTAGTCAAGATCTAACATTACAACAGGTTTAATTAAGTCTTTTGGTTTTTCTTTCATCAAGAGTAATGCATCTTCGATTTTTTCAAGTCCTTTGAATTTGTGGGTAACTAATAATTCAGGGTCTTGTCTGCCGCATAATGCTAAGTCAGCAAGTCTTTCCATTCTGACAGCACCACCAGGACATAATCCGTTTTTAATGTTGATGTTGGACATACCGCAACCCCATTCTACACGAGGAATTAATACGTTGTCAGCACCACTTAAGTAGTTTACGTTGGATACTGTACCACCTGCTTTTGCTGATTTAATAGCTTCTGCCCATGTGTTTTCTAAGTTACCACCAGCAATAACTACAGAGTCTACACCTGCACCGTCAGTCAAGTCTCTGACTTGTTCGTCGATTGCTCCTTCTCTGTAGTTAATTATGTCTGTTGCACCGTATTTTTTAGCAACTTCAACAGAAATTGGACGGGTACCTGCTGCGAATAATCTTCCTGCACCTAAACATTTTGCACCTGCAATAGCTGAAAGACCTACTGCACCGATACCGATAACAAGTACTGATCCACCTAATGGAATGTCAGCGTTTTCGGATCCCATCATACCAGTGGACCACATATCGGTTAACATTACTGCACCTTCATCGGATAAACCTTCAGGGATGAATGTTAAGTTTGCGTCTGCCATGTTTACGTGGAATCTTTCTCCGAATACACCGTCTTTGAAGTTGGAGAATTTCCAACCACCGAGAGGTTCGGTTGTTTGAGATGGGAAACCTCTTTGAGCTGCTTCGTCATCCCAGTCAGGAGTGATTGCTGGTACGATTACTCTGTCACCAGGTTTAAATTTGGTTACGTGGCTACCTACTTCTACAACTTCACCAACAGCTTCGTGACCTAAAACCATGTCTTTTCTGTCACCGATTGCACCTTCCCATACAGTGTGAATATCTGAAGTACATGGAGATACACAAGTTGGTTTAATAATTGCGTCATATGGTCCACATTCTGGTACTTCTTTTTCTACCCAACCGATTTCATTGAGTCTTTTCATTGCAAATCCTTTAAAAGTTGCCATTTTTTCACCTCATTTTATTAAAAATATTTAAAAAACCTATCAAATGATTAAAGGAAAAAAACCTTTAAACAATTATTTTTTAGAAATTTGGCATATAAATAAACTATTTCTTCATACAATAAGTTTAAATAAATATTTCTGTGAATAATTCTATATTTTTAGCACTATATAAAATTAACTATTTTTCAATAGAAATTTTTCAAATTAAAGAATAAATAAGTATTACTTAATATTTTTACAAGTTAAAAATGATTTTTCAATTAAAAATTTATTTCGGAAAATAATTTCAAAAAATTAAATCAAATATTTTTTTTCGAATGAAAGTATTTTTCATATCGTATGGGGAAAAAAATTAAAATGAATTTCAAAATCTAAAAAAATAATTTAAAAAATATGTTCATGATAAAAAAACATGTTCATGATAAAAAATGAAATTGATGATGAAAATTTTAAGATTAAAAAAAATATACATTAATCAATAAAATGATTCTTATATGATTCATAGAAACTTCTAGCATCCCTTAACACAACATCATCATTGCTAAAGAGCATTTCTGAACTGTCAAATACTACATCATCGAAAAATAAGTATAATGAAGTGAATGTATTTGTAGATGTAAAGAAAATATTGGCAAGATCATCAACAATATAATAATCTATTTTCTTATCTCTTACCAAAGATTTAAAATATCTGTCTGAATCGGATTTAACTATTAAATCCAAGATGTTTTTTGTAGTAATCAAATCCAAATGACCATCATGCAAAATGATTGAATCATAAATGGCATCCATAAATATTTTGGAATAAACCGGCAAAATCATACAAATATCATTAGATAACTTAATATTTTTCAAATATATATTTATGGGTCTTGCGAATTCAGTAATGGTTGATTTGACGACAATAGAATCATTGAAAAATGAGAGTTCTTTTAAAAATTTATTTGAAATAGACTTGATTGAATGGTTTTCCCAAAAGCTACCATTATTATCAATATTTTTAAAATTGACAAGTAAATTTTCTAAATTCTGAGCAACCAAAAAACCGGCTGAAGTAATTACAAACTGCTTATTGGATAATCTTGTAATCAATTTGCACTCTTTCAATTCATTTAATCCCCGAGATATATTACCTGATTTTTTATTAAATTCTGATTCCAATTCTTTAATTGATTTTGAAGATTCATATAAACTAAATAATAGTTTTAACCTTATTTCAGAAGTCATTAAAAATTTCAATATATTAAAATCTTCCAAGTCCCTTTGACTATCGAAAAATTCAGATTTAATAATTATACCCCCTTATTCTTAGGATAAATTATATTTTCCAAAGAAACATAATCCCCGCACAATTTCTGATACTCGTCAAACAGTTTTAAACCCCATTGAATAGCGTCTTTACTAGTGGATGCAATGACCGCATTTTGATTGAATTCACCGGATTTATGAAAAAAAGCCAAAACCAGGCATTTATCGGATACCGTAAAAGCAAATTTAACATGAATGTCGTTTGGTATTAATCGGACATACTTATTTTTAATCCCTTTACTTTTAGGGACATACTCCTTAATAAAATCCTTTACTGCCTCTGAAACTTCATCTGGAAGTATCAGCTCAACGGTACATTCATTATCAATCCAATAACTAATAATATCATCATGTCTTGGGTGAAAATAAGGAAATATTCCTTTTAAAAACTTAAATCCCATTAAAGAACGTTGAAAAATTTCAGTAGCCTTAAATAAATCTATATTATTGGACTCCACTAATTTTGCACCTTCAAGCGGAGATAAATCCTTAGTTGTATCAACGTAAATGTCTAATAAGGAATCATTTAAGAAATTAACGTTTTCACTTAAAATGCGAGCGGACTTATCAAAATTAATCATATGGATTAGTTTGAGTTTTGTTTTGTTGAACAAATAAAACCTATCGTTTACACTATAAATAATCTTCCGCTGCTCAAGCTTATTAACGTTATCTAAAATTGAACTATAACCGTAATTAGTTTTCTCTTCAATCTCTTTGATTGATGCAGAAGAGTTATATAAACATCCTAAAATCTTTAAACGAATTTCAGAATTAATTAAAAACTTGATTTCCTCTTGAAAATCGTTTAAATCTTTCTCATTGAAACCAATTTTCAAACTCAAACCCCATAAAATGTAATTGTAATAAATATTTTATTTAATAATATATTTAAACATTAAGATAGATTATTGAAAAAGATTCATCAATCAATAAAAATGAACTCTTTTTTAAAACATATGATTATTGTTTAAATAATTTCCTTCCATGTCCACCAAAATAACATTTAAATCCAAATCAAAGCGCTGTTTACATCTATCATGAATAGCTTTGGCAATGCTGTTTGAAACTTCAACAGACACGTCTAATTCGTCCAATATTGACATCATGTCATCAGTTGTCTTTGAATCGAACAATTCCTGTAGATGCTGCCTATCCACACCACATAATGCCGCATGAGTGACCATTATTTCACGCCTTCCATCAGCAACGGCATGTTTTGTGTCGAATATTCCGCCGGCAACCTTAATTAACTTACCCATATGGCCAAAGTAAGTGAATTTCTTAATTCCTCTTTTTTCAGCCTCTTCAAACATGAAGCCGACGAAATTTCCTGTTTGAACAATCTGCTCTTTGGTTATATCCAGATTCTTTAAAGCTAATTTTTC
>NZ_JBGVOG010000047.1:0-12117 GCF_045126245.1 Methanobrevibacter sp.
GCAATGATCTTTACATTGCCTAGCTTTCTGATTTGCTCTATGTCATCCAAATCAAGAACGTGGTCAATGCCTGATTCCAATGCTGTGGTTATCATTTCCTTTTTATCTTCCCACAATTCATCGGGAGTGCTTATCCAAGCGAATTTATTCTGCATCAAATCACCCTATTTCAAGAATTTCATAGCTTCTTCAACTTCAAGGTCATGGTGGACAACTTCAGCAATTGCCCTTGTAATTTTTCCTGGGTTTTCAGCTTGGAACAAGTTACGTCCGAACGCTACACCTGCACCGCCGACTTCAAGTGAATCCTTTACCATGTTCAATAAGTCTTCATCGGTGTCTACTTTAGGACCCCCTGCAATTACAACAGGTACAATTGCCCCTTCAACAACTTCCCTGAATGAATCAGGATCTCCTGTGTAATTGGTTTTGACAATATCCACTCCAAGTTCGGATCCTACACGTGCAGCATGTTTTACGAATTCCACATCATGTTCGTTTTCCACTTTTTGACCTCTTGGGTACATCATTGCCAAAAGAGGCATTCCCCAGTAGTCACAGGTTTCAGCTATTGCTCCCAATTCCTGCAGCATTTGACTTTCAGTTTCACTACCTAGGTTTACATGAATTGATACTGCATCAGCACCAAGCTGAATTGCCTTTTCAACGCTTGTTACTGTCACTTTGTCATTTGGATCAGGTGCAAGGGAAGTACTTGCTGACAAGTGGACAATCAAACCTATGTCATCACCGTAACCACGGTGCCCTTGCTTTACAATACCTTTATGCATCAGGATTGCATCTGCTCCTCCTTGGGAGATTTCTTCTACTGTTTCATCCATATCAATAATTCCCGGAATAGGACCGCTTGATACACCATGGTCCATCGGTGCAATAACGGTTCTTCCAGTATTTCTGTTGATGATTCTTTCTAAACGAATCTTTTTACCTATCATTATATTAACCTCATTAAGACTTATGAATTATATTTTTCTTTATTAACATATATAATATTAATTGTGTAAAACTAGACAATCATTTAAAAAATATTCATTAAAAATCTTAAAATAATTAAAATTTTATATTAAAAAATAAACAATTTATGAAAATTAATATCAAAATATGGCTATTTGCTACAAAATACCTATTTTTTTTAAAAATAATATATGAAACATTTTTAAAATCAATATTTAGATTAAAAAAATAATTTAATTAAGTTAAATTAATATTTAGACATGAAATAAGTTAAAAATAAATAATTTAACAATTTAAATTGATTTTTATGGAAATCAAATACATTAAAGAAAATTATTATTTTGAAACATTAAGTGAAAAGCATGATTTGGATAATCTTGATTGTGGTGATAATGATTTGAATGACTTTTTGAAAAATGATGCTTTAATTCAACTATTTTTTAAGGGATGGAGTCCACAGGTCAAATTCCTTAATCAGAGGAGGAATTCCCGAATCATGATAAGTTTCAAGATAACCATCTTCACAGATTATCTCCTCGCCGCTGCCTTTTGCCGAGTTGAAAAATTCCAAAATCCCCCTGTTGCGTATTACGGTGTGCTTTGGCTTGAATGTTGAAGACCATATATAAAATACCTTAAAAACAGTGTCAGGATGGTATCCTCCTCCCAAATCAATTGCCAGCACATCACATGATTGGATAATTTTAAATGTTTCGCCCAAAACCTCATGCAAACGCACATCTCCGGAAATGAACTTAACATTATCAAATTTAACCATTTCATCTACTGCCTCAGGAGAATTATCAATGGCAATTATATTGCAGTCCTCCGCAAGCAATTTGGTAGTGCCTCCAAGATGGCATCCGAGTTCTATTACATCATCTCCAGAATTTACCAAATCAAGAAGATCTCTGCGATAATTTTCAATATCATAACTAAGTTTAATCATAAACGATACCAATGTTGTTGAGTTTATCTATATGTAAGTCTTTGATGCCCAAGTTTTTGAATGCATCTTCATTATATGCAAAAGCAAATGCAGTATTTCCAAGCATGGCCATGGAACTGCCTAAAATATCACTAGAAGAATTAAAATAATCAATTATATTTTCAACCTCCTCAGACATTAAATTTATATCATGGGAAAATCTGTTAGAAAATGACAAGAAGTTCTCCAAAGTAGGCTCGCTTTCAAAAAGTTCCAGATATTTAATACCTGCCTCGGAAATCACCCTTTTGAAATTACTGTCATTGATAATTTCAGACGTATCTATTTTTCCAAATGTCTTATACGCGACATATACGTCATGCTCGAATGATTTGATTTCACCAATGCCCGGAGCTCCCGGTTGTGTCCTTAAGACCAAACCTCTGCCAGTCTGTGCAATAACATCTCCCAAACCTGAACCCAAATTGATTTCCGCCCTATGAGCTATTTGACCACATAACTCCTTGGAATATCCGAGATTTAAAAATTCGTTGATTGCCATAGTCAGGCTCAATGCGGATGCCGCCGAAGTTCCAAAACCTGCACCAATCGGAAGGGAAATGTCCTGGGCAATCTTAAAATCAGTATCAACATCCAGGATATCAAGAACTTCACTGATTACTGTATCATCACCCTTATTGACATCTATGATTAGCTTATCTGCAGGGGAAATTGTGGTTTTGACGCCCTTTGAAAGAAGAAATCCTGCACCGCAAGATCCGTTTTTCAGATTGATTTCATGGTTTTCAATGTTGAAAAAACCTGTAATGTGTCCCGGCACAAAAACTGAATTACTCATGATAAAAGATATTGACTTTAAATTAATTAAAATTTTTGAAACAAAAACATAAGAAAAATATTTCCAGAAAATATCTTAAAAAAAAAAGAAAAAAATAGAGAAATTAATCTCTAATTAAATTTTGCATTTATTTAGCTAAAATATATCTTGTTGGATACTTTGACATCCTCATATTCTGCTGTTATGTCATACAATAAACATAATATTATATTATTTAAATTTTCAGGAATACAAAACAATTTATATGAATTCATATTCCGTAATGTAATATATACCGGCCATCAAATATAAACTTTTTTAAATTTAATGACAGCGAAAAAATAAAAGGACTATAAAAATTTTTATTAAATTAAAAATTTTATATAAAATTGCTATGAATAATAGATAAAATTTCAAAATTTATATAATAATATTAAACTAATTAAAATCCATGACCATTATGAAATTTACAATAGATTTTTTTAATTATTAGAATGAAAAAATTTTAAATTTTTTATATAACATTCAATTATTTTAAAAAAAAATGTATAATTTACATCATGATTTATCAATATCCATATTCTGACTAAAAAAAATAATAATTAAATAAAAGAACTTTTCATTCTTTTATCCAGGATTCAACTGTATCCTTTACATCATATACATTAGCACCAGGAATGGAAAGTCCATTTTCAATTTCAGCACCGGAGCATAATTTTGCCAAATCCCTTTTACTGGAACCGAAGCCTGAACCTTCATGTGTAACGAAAGGCTTTACTGTTTTGCCTGAAAAATCCAGTTTTTCAAGCTGTGTCCACATAGGCATCGGAAGTGTTCCCCACCAGTTTGGAAAACCTATATAGATTGTATCATAAGCAGAAATATCTTCCAAAGACTCCTTGATTTCAGGCCTTGCATCGTTTTGCTGTTCCTTTTTGGCAACGTCAATGCATTCCATATAATCTTCAGGATATTCTACTGCAGGTTCAACTTTGAACAAATCTGCACCAGTAAATTCCTGAATGTACTCAGCAATCACTTCAGTGTTTCCTTTCTCTATGTTTTTAAGTACTCCTCCGAAGTAATTTTCACCGCTTCTTGAAAAATAAATTACCAAATCAGACATTATATTACCCCTATTATATAATTTAATAAAAACTTAATATATAAATGTTGCCAATTACAACAATTAACTTTAAAAATAAAAAAAAAGAAAAGAAATGGCTAAACCTATTCCTTAATAGATCTAGCGAGTTCAGCACCTTTTTCGAATGCTTCAGCCAAAACATCCTCATCAGGTACAAACAAAACATCCATAGTATCTGTTACAGTAAATCCTGCTTTTTCAAGGTCATCCTGGAGTTTTTTAACAGCTCCTCCACCCCATCCTTTGGATGAGAATATCAAAGCGTTTTTCTCACTGCCGGTTCCCTTGAAGTTGACACAGTCAAGCCAGTACATCATGTTACCGATTCTTGGAAATGCCTTGTTCATCATTGTAGGAGCACCTAGTGCAATGGCTTTTGAGTCAAGAATATCTGTAATCACATCATCAGGTCCGTCTTCCTGCATAAAGTACATTACAACTTCAACATCCTCACTCATTATTCCTTCAGCGATTTGGAAAGCTAGTTTTTCAGTTGAGTGGTGCATAGTATCATAAATTACAGTAATCTTATCCTTGCAGACGCCGGATCCCCATTCTGTGTATTTTTCTACAATAGGTGCAGGGTTTTTCCAGATTTGACCGTGACATGGTGCAATCATTTTAATATCATTAATCAAACCGGTGTCTGTCAATTCCTGTAATTTCATCCTTAGCATCGGTGAACCTAATGTTACAAGGTTTGCATAGTATTTTTGAGCTTCCCTCAATAGGTATTCAACATTATAATCTTCATCAAATCTTTTTGAACGTGCCACATGCTGACCGAATGCGTCATTTGAAAACAATATGCCATCCTCAGCCAATAAAGTGAACATGCTGTCAGGCCAGTGAAGCATAGGTGCAGATACAAACTTCAAGGTTCTGCCACCAATATCCAATTCGTCACCTGTTTGAACAGCATTGATTTCCAAATCAGAAAAGTTATGATATTGAGCTTCTAGGAATTTGATACAATTAGCGGAAGCATATATTTCTGCATCAGGGTTGTATTTAGCAATAGTTTCTCTTAAAAATGTTGAATGGTCCATTTCAGAGTGGTTTTGAACAAATACATCAATTTTAAATTCTTTTCCTTCCTGTTCAAAAGCATCCTTTACTCTTGCATCGAACTGCTCGAACATTCCTCTGTAAACATTATCGATTAATACAGTTTTTTCTTCACCAAATACTAAATAAGCATTATATGTGGTTCCCGGAATTCCGTATCCATGAAAAGTTCTACTATTCCAATGAATTACTCCAACCCAGTAAACACCATCAGCTATTTTTACTGCTTTTGCTTTCATTTTAATAACCTCAAATAATTTAAGTTATATAAATTTATATTCTAGCTAATATATAAAATATTATAGTTATAATTAAGGGGAAATGTTTAAATGAAAAGAATCGATTTACATATGCACAGTTTATTCAGTGACGGGGAACTTTTGCCTTCCGAACTTGCAAGAAGGGCTTTAAAATTGAACCATGAAGCAATTGCAATTACAGATCATGTTGACTGGTCAAACGTAGATACAATTCCAGCCATTCAGGATGCCATTGACGACATCAATGCCAACTGGGACATTACCGTTGTCTTAGGTGCTGAAGTAACCCATGCCCCATGCGAATCCATTGACGGAATAGCTGCAAGGGCAAAGGAGTTAGGTGCAAAAATAGTTGTTGTTCATGGTGAAACATTAAACGAGCCTGTGACACCTGGAACAAACAGGGCCGCTGTTGAATCCGAACATGTTGATATTTTAGGCCACCCAGGCTTAATCACAATTGAAGAGGCGGAAATTGCAAAGGAAAATGATATCTATCTGGAAATATCAGCCCGTCAGGGCCATTGTCTCGGAAACGGACACGTTGCAAACGTGGCCCGTGAAGTTGGAAATAAATTATTGGTAAATACCGACACTCACTCTCCAGATAACCTCATAACCTTTGAAAAATCATATGAAATTGCTTTGGGTGCCGGTTTGAGTGAAGAAGAAGTAAAGAAAGCTATTGTGGATAATCCTCGCGAACTTCTTAAGAATAAAGGCATATTATGAAGGCATCCAAATTATTGAATATTATTCGTCAAAACTTAAAGGACTATCCCATAGATTACCTGAAAAACAAGGCAGTTGATGATAGATACAGGGACCCCTTAGTTAAAAAACTTGCAAAATATAACTCTTCAGTGTATGATGAGATATATGAGGCCGATATTGAAGATGATTTTGAAATTAAAGACAAAATCATCAAAAATATCCAGTCAGATATTGGATTTTATTTCGACAGATATGCTCCTGGTGATGAGGAAACCCGTGAATTTACAAAATACATTTCATTATACCTTGTACTGATTGCCAAAAAGCCACTGCATCCATTTAGCGAAAACAGCAGGGATGATGTCTACTTCTTTAATGGAGATTATTATTGTAAAGGACGTGCAAGATACATTCATGATAAAAAATCACTGTGCAGATACTGCATTTGTAAAAATGTGAGCTTTTCTGGAATGTTTTAAAAATTAAAATATAAATTATTTTTTTGTAAGAATTAAAAAAAAAGATTATAAAGTTATTTTAAAACTTTATAAGTCAAAATCAAATCCTTATCAAGATTATATGAATCAATAAGTTCCAGTTTTGTTGCCAAATCCATCAATGGATATCCGTCACCATCAAATAATGTCTTTGCATTTGCTCCTCCGACGACCATTGGCGCAACGCATAGTCTTATCTCATCAATCAAACCTGCCTTTATCATGGAAAAGTTAAGAGTAGCTCCCCCTTCAAGCATCAGTTTATTGATTCCCTCTTCATGCAGGTAATTCATCAATGCAACAAGGTCTACCCGCTTATCACCACTCCAAAAGAAGTTGACACCCCTTTTTGTGAAAGTTTGATATCTGTCAGATACAATGAAGTCATATTTGTATTCGTTTGCACCTGCAATAATCGTCTTTGCATCCTTGTTTGTGATTCTTGCAGCGATTGGGGTTCTGCATCTGCTGTCTACAACCACCCTTACGGGATTGTCTTCTGGATCGGCATCAACCTTGTGAACTGTAAGCCTCGGATCGTCTGCAAGCACGGTTCCGATTCCTACCATGATGGCATCACATTCGCGTCTCAGCTCATGAACCCTTTTGAGATCTTCAGGTCCTGAAATGTTTGAGCTTCCGGTTTCTGTCGCTATCTTTCCGTCAAGTGTCATTGCCGCACTAAGTATTACATAAGGTTTCATTATTTCACCTAAATATGATAAAACATCTCTTTGATTTGTAGGAAATTCATTAAAGTCTGGTTTTCAAGCATTCCAGGCATTATCAAAGCAACTAAAATACCTATGATACCAAATACAATGCCAATACCCCAAATAATTCTTACTGCATCCTTTTCAGCAATCGGTTTTCTTAAGATTAATCTGATTAATGATTTGAATCCTGTTTCCGGTCTGACCAGTTTACCTTCATCGTTCAGTTGTGTTGGTTTTTGTTGGGAACGATTCATTACACCTGCTGAATAGAACTTTAAGGCAGCGTCAATAATGTTCGGCATCAAAACAATCAGAGCAATCAGTTTTACCCTTCCGATAAATGCGATTGATACAATTGCCGCTCCGATAATCAGTGTCCCTGTATCTCCTGGGAAAATCTTTGCAGGGTATCTGTTAAAGTATAAAAACGCAACAAGAGCACCCAACATACTCATGGAAATGATTGTTACATCATATTTCCCCAAAATTATGCATGCTATTGTAAGGGAAGTCATAGAAATAATGCCCAAACCGGATTCAATTCCATTCAAACCTGCCAACATATTGGTTAGATTAGATCCTATTGACAGTGCAATAGGAATTGTTATCAGGTACAAGATTCCTACATTACTTGGTGCCGCCCAAATCAATGGAAGACCTGCCAAAAACAATAGGAAAAACTTTTCCTTTGAAGAGAGTGCAAGCAAATCATCAACTATTCCGATAATGCCCACAAGCAGGATTACAATTAAAACAACACATAACGGATATGCCAAAATATCGTGCATGTATATTCCTGAAAATATTCCAATGATAAATCCGAAGAGGATACCGAATCCTCCCATTTCAGCCACAATCGGTTTCCATGACTTGTGAATATCTTTTCCAACAATGTTTGCATTTTCTAATTTCTTAATTATCCTTGGCATTGAAAATCTGGTTACAAAAAATGAAAGTAACCCACAGATTATTGCAATTGCGTATAACGGAAGTTGCGGAAGAATCATCATAGTATCACTTCTTATTTAAAATATAATAAACACTTCTTAACGGAATATCCAATTTCTGAGAGATTTCCTTTGCAGAGAAACCCTCATCTTTAAGAATCCTCACCTCAGAGTGATTATTTTTTCTTTTATAATTATCAAATCTTATATCCTCTTTATTTTTTCTGAGCAAATAATAAACGCGATTGATGTTAATGTCTAATTTCCTTGAAATTTCACGAGCTGTCAAACCTTTTTTTGCCAAATTCAAAACTGTCTTCTCAATGCCGTTTGTTCTGCTTTTAGCTCCCCAGTTATATTCCTTATTGACTTCAATATCCAGCTGCTGCAATGCACCGATATAGTTTTTGGAGGTTCTATTATAAACGCTTGGGGAACATGTAATCTCAGACAAATTCGGATATTTGTCTATCAAATCCACAATCATGGCTGATGACAGCACTTTGGTTACATGAATTTTTGTTACGCTCTCGTCCATAATATCACTATTTCTTTATCAAATCAAGGAATTTTTTGGATTTATCGCTTTTTGGATTTTTGATATTGTCAATATTCTTGATTTCTTTTTTAATCTTGGATTCATTAATGTTGAATGCATTGCTTATCTCTTCAAGTTCAATGTCTGAATTTTCATATATCAATCCTGCACCCAACGCCACATGGTTGAACTTGATATTAGAATTTTTAATCTGCTTTTCAAATTTGAACTTCTCATATAAAAGCAGATCCATTTCATAAACTGGAATAATCTTGATGTCTGTAAAATCATTTAAAATTTCAATGACTTTAGTATATGTTGTCTGGAAAACCTTACGCTGTTCACGGTCAAGCTCAACACGAATGTATGGAAATGGTCCCGAATCGATTCTGCGGGAATTGAATGATGTTGTCATATAATATCTGAATATGTCCCATATGATTAAGGCAGATGAAATGTTTACAAAAGTGCTTCTGTAAATATTGTCCCTTACCTTCAAATCCCTCTTCAGGGCCCTCTTCATGTTTCCGAATTTATCCAGATAATTCAGTTCTTTAAGTTTATTGTTGATTTGGGCTTTTCTCCAGGCCTCAATTGCATCAACATCATATCTGTCAATGAATTCCGGAGACTGATTTTCAAACTCGCTGATTATATCATCATAATTATTTATTCTTTTAAAATCGGACAATCTTCTCTTTAAGATATCATCCTTGATGTTTAAAATAATATTTTCGCAATACCTGACATACGCGATGGCCAGAGCAGTTCTTGCATGCTTATCATCAATAATGGCAGGTTTGGTTCTGTGGAACCTTAACGCTTCGATTCTAACTCGAGGCCCGTATATCCTTCTTACTTCCTCTTCATAATTTGCGACATATTCAGAATCCAAAGTGATGTTTTTTCGAATTATCCTGTTGTTTTCATCTTTAAATCTGATAACAAGGGAAATCGTTTTTACGACACCCTTACGTTCCTGCTTTAAAATGGCCAATACCCTTTTGAGAGCTTCCCTCCCATAACTGGAAAAGTTGCTCATCAAAACCATATAATTGCCCGAAAGCGGCAGGAATGGAATTATTTCAATCCTGTGTGTTGCCCCTTTATTGATTTTAAAAGTAAAAGATTTGCAGCCGCAGCTGCATTTTGAACCTGTTTTTTTGTATTCTTCAATTGAATATTTCTTATAGCAGGAATCACACTTCACATATCCGAACTGCTTAAGATTGCCGATTGCAATCTTGTGTGAATCGATAGCGGACTTGACCCTATCGAGAATATTCTTTTTGGCATTTGCCTTCATTCTGAATATCTGATTGTGACGGCTGTTTTCACCCACCTCATCTAGAGTTACCTCAGATACTGCTTTGGTTCCATAACGGCTTAAGGATGTGAATGGGGTAGTGTATCCCTGAGCATCCATATCATCCTTCAGTTTTTGCAAATGGTTTAATCTGTCATCTAGCTTAAAATAAAGACTTTTGAAATCATCAAAGTCATCAATATTATCTAAGCTGATTGAATCGTTTGATATTTCTCTTAGGTATTTCTCGGCTTTATTTACCAGGACAGATTCTTCCATACTAATCAGATTTTATTGAATTCTCTCACCGATTTCAGCATTTTCATCAGGAGATAACAATGCACCGCTTTCTCCTGTTGCCAAAATCATTCCTTCGGATAGTGTTCCGAATAATTTAGCAGGTTGCAGATTTGCTACAACACAAACTTTCCTGTCAATCAATTCTTCAGAAGAGTAGAATTTTGCAAGTCCCGCAACTATTTGTCTTGGTTTTTCCTCCCCTATGTTGACCTGTAACTTTAATAATTTGTCGGATTTTTCAATCTTTTCGGCTTCAATTACCTGACCTATCTTAATTACTACTTCATCAAAATCATCTATGCTAATTAAATCACTCATATTTTCATCCTCATTACTTTGTTTTAAATTTTCCTGCAATTTCGCCTTCTCGGCTTCGATTACATCATCATCAATCTTTTTAAATAACGGTTTTGCCTTGTTGATTTCATGACCTTCTGCCAAAAAGACACCTGCATCTTTCCACTCATCCAAGTTTTCCAAATTCATGATTTTGGCTATCGCATCAGCTTTTGTTGGCAGGAATGGTTTTAATGTGTAAGCCAATGTTTTGGCCAATTGATTTGATAAGTAAAGACAATTTGCCGCTTTTTGAGGGTCTTCTTTTACAGCTTTCCATGGCTCTTGGTCATTGAAATACTTGTTTCCTTTTTTGGCAACCTTGAATATTTCAAGCAAACCTTCCCTGAATTCAAAATTGGAGATACATTCGCCTGCTTTTTGAGGCAGTTCCACTATAGCTTTCTTGAATTCTTCATCTTCTGAGGAAGGATTTTTATATTCGGGAATCTTATTGTCAAAATACTTGCGGGTAAAGGTAAATGTTCTGTGAAGGAAGTTTCCGATTACGTCAGCCAATTCATCATTGTTTCTTCTCTGGAAATCATCCCATGAAAAGTCAGAATCCTTATTTAAAGGAGCGTTGATTGTCAGGTAATACCTAAGCAAATCAGGGTCATAATCCTTTACAAAATCAGCTATCCATATAACCCAGTTTTTACTTGTTGACATCTTTTCACCTTCAAGAGACAGGAATTCACCGGCATAAATCATATCCGGCAATTTGCAGCCATATGCCTTTAACAATCCAGGCCAGAATATTGAATGGTGGTAGATGATGTCCTTTCCTATGAAGTGAACTACAAAGTCATTCCAATATTCCTCCCATTTCTTTCCGGATTGGGCTGACCATTGTGAAGCTGAGGATATATAACCCAGGAATGCTTCAATCCATACGTACAGTACCTTGCCTTTTGCTTCATCTAAAGGAACCGGAATACCCCAATCCATATCCCTTGTCAAAATCCAGTCGTTCAAACCGTCCTTCAGCCAGTTGGTTGCATAATTTTTCACGTTGGCCGGAAGGTTTTCATTGTTTGAAATATAATCCATCAGGTCATCTTCAAACTCGGACAATTTGAATGCGTACTGGAATGTGTCCTTGATTATCGGAGTTGTTCCGCAGGTAATGCAGTGAGGCTCATCAAGTTCTGTCGGATCAAGGGCCTTACCACATTTTTCACAGTGGTCTCCGCGAGCTTCAGATCCACAGACAGGACATAATCCCTCAACATACCTATCAGGAAGGAACTTGTTACAGTTCGGACAATACAACTGTTGGATATCTTCCCTGTAGATAAATCCGTTATCGTATAAATCCTTAAAGAAGTTTTTAGCTATTTCGTAGTGAACATCATCAGTGGTTCTTGTGAAATTGTCCAATGAGATATTCATTGATTCCACATCACGAACAATCATATCATGATAACGTTTAGAAATTTCAATCGGTTTTTTATTTTCCTTATCAGCCTTTACTGCAATTGGAGTTCCATGCTCATCGGTAGCGCAAACCATCAGCACATCATTGCCAACCATCCTATTATACC
>NZ_JBGVOG010000048.1:0-10893 GCF_045126245.1 Methanobrevibacter sp.
TTAATTATTGAGGATCTTAAACACCACGACTTTTTCGGAAAATAATTGGCAGATAATTTTCCCAATATTAAACTAGAAAATTGTGAAAACTAATTTAATATTTAAATTAATTTTGGAGATTGTATTATTATTTGACTAATAATATGTTTTGTTTAAGTAATGTTTGATAAATTTAGGTGTGCCTAAATTTACATCACCATGTATTACATAGTAAGACATAGTATATAAAGGTTTCGATATTTTTAGGCGTACCTAAATGTTTACCATGCCTTTTCTAAAAATATGTCACGTGTTATATAACAGGTTGTATAAACTAGTATATAAAGATTTGCAATATCCAAAAAAAAATAAATTTAAAAAAAAGAATAAATGATTGAAAGATTTACATTAATCTTCCAACACCGGTGATTTCGAAACTTGCTACTCCATCAATAGCTTGAACCATTTCTTCAACAGCTTCAGATCCGCCTTCACCGTCATCAGTGATGAATTTTAAAATAATTGCAACTAAACCGAATGCAATAGGTTCTTCTGCAATTTCGTGGATTTCAGCGCCTTCAGGCATTGAGGTTTTAATAGCTTCTTTAATAGTTTCTAAGTCAACATCCGGACTGTCCGGCATGATTTTCATAGTTGTTAATACTTCACCCATTCTAATTCCTCCATTTTAAAAATTTATGGTCCTTCAAAACCACATTCACATTTGTAAGCGTGACCAAAGGTACGGCATTTTTCACATCTTGCAATTTTTGCTCCACAAATAGGACATTCGAATTCTACGAAAGGTCCAGTTAATGGAATTTCTTGTTTACATGAAATACATTCTACAGTTTTCATTTTATTCACCTATAATTTTTGTGTAATCGAAGTTATAATCATTTATATTATCATCTATAAGAGATAAAACCCTTTCGGGAAACTTTCCATTCACAACATCACAATTAGTCCCAAACTTCAATAAAAGAGAAGGTAACATTACATCAATCGATGACTCTTGAAAAGTTAGTAATTTTGTTGCATCAATTTTACTTATGAATGTTGAACCAGGCTCTTCAGGTTCTTGGGTATATATACCATTTACATCTGTTACTATTAAAAGGTTTGCATTTAGAAGGTGTGCAACATATGCCGCAATCGAATCTGAAGTAACATCCCAACTGCATTCAAAAGGATCTTCTTCCTTCAAAAATTCTGAAACGACGAAAATTGGCGTGAACCCCTTATTAGCTATTTGATTTACTTCATCAATTGAATATGCCAATTTTGCAGAATCCACTTTATCATTAACGAGTTTAGCTATTATATCCATACAATCAATAGCCGTCCAATGATTAACTTCATCAGAAAAATTCATTTCAGAGTTATATTTACGAATAAGATTTGCAAAATCTCCACCACCCAAAATAATGGCTGAAGAAGTATTTTTTAATTTGTCTGCCAAATCTATTGCATAATTTGGAAATAAACTTCCACCAATTTTAACAACCTGTTTTATGATGCTATCACAACCACCATTTAATTAAAAATAGCCCTCATTAAATTACAAGTTAGCCTATAACAGCTTCAAATCTCCAGTCACTTCGTCAATAATTTCATCTTCATCAGGCCCAAGTGCCAGAACTGTAATGCTTGATGTAGGTATCTGAGTCCTTCCAGCATCAATAACCAAATAATTTGAAATTCCCTTTTCATCAGCATGTTTTTTAAGTTCGAGCAATTCTTCCTTTGTTTTAACTTTCAAAACTACCTTGGCATAAGCTTCATTTTCCCATTTTTTAATTTTTTTGGGGTCGGTTTTTTTATAGGAACCTATAGAGCCATGACAGCACTGTGCAGCAATTTTACCTTTACGCATTTTCAAATCTGTTCTAACAATCATCGCTTGTTTCATATTATCATCAAATAAATTAAACACAAAATGGTTTTTCTTATTTAAAATATCTGATTATTAATATTTATATTTACTATTCGACAGTTGCGAAGTAACTTCAAATAAAACATCATATTAACTAGATTAAAAAAAATAAAGTATTCAATAATTAAACAAAACCAATATTAAATATTAATTATATAAACCTAATTAAATTTCAAAAAATATTAAAGTGACGGTTATGCTCAAAAGATTATTTAAAGACAAAAAATTCATTTTTATTTTCACTTTTATAGTGGAATCCATTTTATATTACTTTTTTGAGCATTTGCCGATTGGAGGAGAGTATATAGTTCCGGATGTGGGAATTGCTCCTGTTTTTGGAATGATGTTCGGCCCTGTTGGCGGTTTTGGCCAGGCACTTGCCAGCCTTATCTGGGAGCTTTATGACGGAATGGATCCAATTGCATCACTGATTGATTTTGCAATAATGTTTGCAATATCCATAGCCGCCTATAAATTATGGTATACGACATTTACAAAAAGAACAATAAATACTCCAAAATTCGATTCAAGCTATAATGTTTTCAAATTCTTAATTATAACATTATTTATCTCAGTTATATATTGGGCATTGATACATATCTCCATTGAAGCATATTCCCAAATGTGGATAGTCTATCCATTATCCACTATAATTAACAGAACTTCATATGCTTTAAATATGTTCAGTTTCACGTTAATTTTTGGACTGGCCTTCATCAGCATTTTTAATATTATGGGGCTGCCTATGAAAATCCCCGAAGGTTGGTTCAACATCATAGATATCGACAATAAATACCTATTGATAATTTTTATTGTTTTGATGGCTTATTTAATACCTGTTCAAATATTTAGCATAGACAACGATATTACAGACAACATATTCTTTGCCCTGACAATCCTAATGGTAATATTATTCTGTTTAAACAAGTTTAGAGCAAAAATTGAAGCGCGAATTGTCAAGTACTCCGTTATTGAAAAAATCATATTATTTTTCCTGATTGTATTATCAATAATATTACTTATCTATTTTGATGAAATTACCGTAATCAGTTTTGTTTTTGCAACTAATTTCGAAGGTTATCGCCTAGAATTAATGAATTTGACTATTGGAAGCGCGTTGATGATAATGTTTTGCATATTGCATATCCATTATGTCGAAAAAACAATGACCAATCCAATTTATGATTTAATCAGCTCGGTAAACTACTATACTGATAATAAAAAATTTAACTCCGCTGAAAAATTCAATATTGACTTTGAAAAATATTTAAAAAATAATGATGACATGTCCAGATTGGTCGAATCATTTATTTCATTAAACAAAAATATCAGAAACAATCTGGATAATCTTAAAAGGACAACTGCAGAGAAAGAAAAAATTGAGACTGAATTTAAAATTGCCAGCAATATCCAATCAGGGATGATTAAAACAGATTTTGACGAATTCTCTAATGACCGACCTTTCGAGATTTATGGATTAATGGAACCTGCAAAAGAGGTTGGAGGAGACTTTTATGACTATTTCAATATAGATGAAGAAAGTATAGCTTTTGTCATTGGAGATGTAAATGGAAAAGGAGTTCCCGCAACACTATTCATGGTCAAAACAATGCAGCTGATTGAAAATCACAGCAAATTTGATTCCACTCCCGAAAAACTTTTTGAAAAAGTTAATAATTTATCATGCATAAGAAATGATGAGGGATTATCTGTTAGTTCCTGGTTTGGAAAATTGAATTTGAATAACGGAAAGTTAAGTTTTGTTAATGCAGGGCATTATCCTCCATTAATTAGACAAGATAATAAAGAGTTTGAATATTTAAAAGTCCAACCAGATGTCGTTTTGGGAATGGAAGAAAACGTTCCTTATAACAAATATGAAATAGATTTAACCCCCGGAGACATGATATTTTTATATACTGACGGAGTAACAGAAGCAAATGATAATCATAAAGGTTTTTATGGGGAAGCCCGTCTGCAAAAAACTATAAACACCCATAAAGATGAAAAATTAGAAAAAATAATTGCAAACATTAAAAACGACCTGTATCAATTTTGCAATTATACTCAATTTGACGACATTACAATGTTAATAATAAAATATAATGGTTGTGAAAGTAATGAATGATATAAATGAACTTTTAAAATCAGAAAAATATATTTTATTATTTTCAATGGGTTTAACTCTAATAGCAATGCTGCTTTTTGAGATACTATCAAATGGCAGTCAGGAAATGAATATTGAACTAATGATCATGCCCACTTTGAGTCTATTATTGGGACCGTTTGCTGTTTTAGGTTTTGTTATAGTGGAAGGAATAAAATTATTTATCATTAACCCAAATGACATGCCCTCTAACTTAATAACGATCTTTTTACTTTTTTTAGGAAATATGCTAATATGGAAATTATGGTATTCCATAATGAATCATGAAGGATATGAAATCCCAAATTTAAACTCTTTAACCAACATGATTAAATTATTCGCAGTATTCCTGATATATCTAATAATATGCCATATTCTTTTTAGTGCATTTGCCAAAGGAAATCCCGCAATAGACCAGATATACCAGAATATGATTGTACTATTTCCTTTAAGCATGATTATTATACTATTGGGAATACATATTTCAATTAAATATAAGATACCTTTGTATACACCAAAAAGACAATTAAAGCAGTTCCTACCTAATAAGATTTACTTGATTATATTAATTCTTGCAATCATTATTGGAATGGTAAATATCCAACTAATAAGCAGTCCAAAGTATTCTGTGATGCTGACTGCTTTAATAATATTGCTCCTCATAATCTACTTAACTAACCCAATGACCGGCACACATCAAATCAAAGAGAAAATGGAGTTAAATTTAATTAATAAAATAAATTTCTCTATTTTATTAATATTGCTCATTATAATGCTTGTAATTACTTTACCAATACTCTTTCTGATTCCAGAGTATCTTAACATATATGAGATAATCAATATATTTTCAGAAATCTCAGAGCAATTCTTTACATTAATTCTAATACCCTTCTTGATTTATCTTTATTTCCTTGAAAAGAACATGATGAAACCTATAAACAGACTATCAGAATCCTTATCGAAAGACATAAACAATAAAGAAGAATATCAAAAACTTAAAAATGATTTAAATTCAATAAATGCCAATAACGAACTAAAAACATTAGCACAATCCCTGCTTAAAATGGAAAACGATTTAAACCAGTACAGTAAACAGCTGATAAAAGTTACTTCCCAAAAAGAAAGATTAGAAACCGAACTTAAATTAGCTCATGAGATTCAAAATTCAATGATTCCGAAAAATTTTGAAGAATATAATGACGGCGAGGAATGTGAGATCTGGGGATTAATGGAACCTGCACGGGAAGTGGCAGGCGATTTCTATGATTTTTTCAAAATAGATGACGATAACATTGGATTTGTAATTGGAGACGTGAGCGGAAAAGGAATAACTGCCTCCCTGATTATGGTTAAGTCAATGACATTAATCCAAGATTATGCAAAACACAATGAGGATCTTTCAGAAGTATTTTATGAAGTAAACAACCTTCTCTGTGAGGGAAACGTTGAAAATCTTTTCGTCACATGTTGGCTTGGAAAAATAAACTTTAAAACAAAAAAATTATCATATGTTAATGCCGGACATAACCCCCCACTAATTAAGCAGAATGAGAACTTTGAATATCTGGATATTGAACCGGGGTTAATTTTAGCCGCCATGGAAGACATGCCTTATGAAACATATGAACTCCAATTGAACTCAGAAGATGCAATAATTTTATATACTGATGGAATAACTGAAGCAAATTCAGATTATGAAGAATTTTATGGAGAAGAAAGGTTAAAAAATACCATAAATAAACATAAAAATGACGATTTAGAAAAAATCATAACCTCTGTAAAAAAAGATATCAATGAATTCTGTGGAAAACCCGAGCAATTTGATGACATGACAATGTTTGCCATCAAATTGAAATGATTATTTGAAATTCAAATCTTACAATAATTTAATTAAATAGTATTTATAAAAGTTTTAATGATTATATTTTTTAAGGAGATAATAATGACTCGTATTTCAATTTTAGACAAAGACAGATGTCAACCAAAAAAATGTGATTATCTTTGTATACATTACTGTCCGGGTGTTAGAATGGATGAGGACACCATAGTAGTTGACGAAGATACAAAAAAACCGTTGATATCAGAAGAATTATGTGAAGGATGCGGAATCTGTACCAATAGATGTCCGTTTGATGCCATTACAATTATCAATTTACCTGAAGCTGCCGATGACCCGATTCACAGATTTGGTCAAAACCAATTTGAATTGTTTGGACTTCCAAACTTAGAGGAAGGAACCGTTTTAGGACTTCTCGGGCCAAACGGTATCGGTAAATCCACAATAATGAATATTCTATCTGGGAATTTAATTCCGAACTTTGGAGATTGGGAGAATCCTCAGGACAATTGGGATAACGTGATTGAATTTTATAAAGGCTCATCACTTCAAAAATACTTCCAGGATCTCTCCGAAGGCAACATTAAAACAATCCTAAAACCTCAGATGGTTGATAAGCTTCCGAAAGTCGTTAAAGGTAAAGTAAAGGACTTGCTTACCAACGTCAATGAACGAGACAAGCTTGATTATGTTACAAAAGAACTTCAGCTTGAAAACGTTTTGGACCGCAAGATGGAAAACTTGAGTGGAGGGGAACTTCAGAGAGTGGCAATCGCCGCAACAGTATTGAGGGAAGGTGATTTCTACTACTTCGACGAACCTACCTCCTGGCTTGATGTATCCCAAAGATTGAATGCCGTTAAAGTAATCCGTTCACTTGCAGAAGAGGGAAAAAGCGTTCTTGTAATTGAACACGACCTTGCAACTTTAGATGCTCTATCCGACAATGTCCACATATTGTATGGACAACCCGGAGGATACGGCGTAGTATCCGGAAGAAAAGGGGTCCGTATAGGAATCAATGCATACATCAATGGGTTTTTAGCAGAGGAAAATGTCAGAATCAGAAGAAATCCTATCGAATTTACAATCAGACCGCCGACTCCTGAAGACGAAGGGGATGCCCTTGCAAGCTATACAGACATCAGTAAAGAATATGATGGATTTAGCTTATCAGCGGATGCAGGTGAAATATTCTACGATGAAATCGTGACTGCATTCGGATCAAACGGTATCGGAAAGACCACTTTTGCCAAAATGCTTGCGGGCGTGGAAGAGCCAACAACCGGAGAAGTGGATGAGGAAGTTACAATAGCCTACAAGCCACAATACATAGTTTCTGACTTTGAGGGAACTGTAAGTGACTTTTTATATATGAATGCACCTAGTTTCGGAAGCAAGATCTTTGAAAGCGAAATAATGAATCCTCTGACTTTAAATGACATGCTTGACAAACCTGTCAAAGGTTTGAGTGGAGGAGAACTTCAAAGATTGGCCATTGCAGCCACACTTTCAAAAGATGCTGAAATTTATCTATTTGACGAACCTACCGCATTTTTGGATGTTGAGCAAAGATTGATAGCCGCAAGAGTCATCCGTAAAATGGTTGAAAGCAGAAATGCCGCATCACTTATCGTAGACCACGATATCGTATTTATTGATTATATCTCAGATAGAGCAATGGTGTTTAACGGCACTCCAGGTTTAAACGGACATGCATCCAAACCGACCGATTTGAGAAATGCAATGAACGAATTTTTAGGAAACCTGAACATTACATTCAGAAGAGATAAGGAAACAAAACGGCCTAGAGTTAACAAACTTGACAGTTACAAAGACCGTGAACAAAAAGAGAAAGGAGAATATTATTACCTGTCCGATTAGATATTCTTTATTCCATCACCATTAAAACAAGATGTAAAACAGTTATTAAAGCTTAGGGCATGCTTTAATAACCATTATTACATTAAATAATCCAATTGATAAAATGAATTATTTATATCTCTTTGAAGATACAAATGACTTACAAGATAATTAAAAAAATGTTTTTAACTATCTTTCTAACATTATTATTTTCACAATAATCTTAGAAAGAAAATTAAAGATAGAGTAGTAAATAGCCCCCTACAGCTATTTACTAGAATATATGATATATTTCTATTGAGGTCTATCATTAAATTATCATAAGAATGATAATCTAATAAATAATCACTAGTAATAACATATATAAATGTTACTAAAGTATTACTTGTTTATTTGACAAATATCAATAGTATAGTCTTTGAATTAAAATATATCCCATCAGCATACTAATTTTTAATTTTTAGCTAATTGACAGCAATATAATTGCAATTACACAATTAATTACAACAGCCCCGAGACATAGATAAAAAAAATAACCATTTTATCAAACATGATTCAAATTAAAATTAGAATAAAAAAAATCAACAAAATCAGAACTATATTAACGGATATATAATAAAATCCTTTTACACTCCAAAATAACACCAAATAATAAGATAAATTAAAAATGAATCTATAAAAAAAACTTTTTAAAATCAAATAATAATTGCAATCAAAAATAATTAAACATATCCGACGCCCAATACAAAAACAAATGAAATATAATGCTCATTTTAGCTAAAATATTGCTTATTAAAAGTTAAATGGAAAATAATCGCAGATTGATACTAATCATATCAAACATTGAAAAGATTTAATGAATAATACTTTTTTATAAAATAATACTATTTAAAATAATAAAAAATAAAAAATAAGTATTACTAAAAATTAAAATAAAATGGATTTAAAATCTTGAAAAAACATTGATGAATGCTTAATCAAAACCAAATAATCCATATCCTAATTGATTTATTATTATACAATAGTTAAAGCATTAGGAACTTTTTTAAGAATATTCTCCTTAACTTGAATCATTGTAGATGATGCAATTGAAAAGTCTGAATTTTTAGCAGCAATCTTATCATCGCTTTCCGCAATGATGGTTGCATTTAATGCATCCTGCAAATTATCAACAGTATTCTTTAACACCCATTC
Organism: Methanobrevibacter sp.; assembly: GCF_045126245.1. Taxonomy (GTDB): domain Archaea; phylum Methanobacteriota; class Methanobacteria; order Methanobacteriales; family Methanobacteriaceae; genus Methanocatella. The sequence continues at coordinate 8,956 of NZ_JBGVOG010000048.1, forward strand.
ATCAACATCGGAAATTATGATCTCATCCACAAATTTGTCTAGTTCATTTGCTATTACCCAAGATATGAACCTTCCACCATGCAATGAAACAGAATTGCCATCAGCCAAAGCTACAATCTCATCCAAAGTGTGTTTCAATTCAATATTTTGATACATCCTTGAATTAACTAAAGTTGCCCAATGAGCATCGCCAACATGATATGCACCAATTTTTCTTGGATATACATAATCAGGACCTGCAATTTTAACAGCAGTTGCTAAGGATAACAAATCATGTTTTTGAACTGGAAGACCCCTGTTTGGAAATTCTTCATTGATAATTTGAATTACCCTAGGAAGTCCGAACTTTCCCCTTCTAGCGGTTCCAGGTTCATATCCGCACATATATCCATGATGGTTTTTTGGAAAACCTGTGATAATCATGTTTAAGCCTGATCTTAAACCTGCTCTTACTTCATGTTCATATGCGCCATTAGTTGCAACTACTTTTCCAGGAGATAATATTCTTGCAGCAGCAATTGTTTTTGCAAAGGCTTCAGTCGCATTTTCACATCTATTGAAAGGACCCCCTTCAACAACGATAACATCAGCACCAATTTCAATTGATTTTTCAAAGCCGGTTATTACTTCATCATAACCATCACCAACAAACATGATAGATTCCAAACCCCTACCATATTTTTTAGCTAAATTAGCAATGTCTTCAGCTTCCCTTAATGGCGCAGCATGACCGTCTCCTGTCTGTTCTGATGTTACATTGACTGCAACTGATGATGATAATTTAACCCATTCTTCCTTATCATCTTTTTCAGCCAGTTCCTTGTCTATTAATCTTTCATGAATTCTTCCCCTAGGACATTCTGTGAATGCTGGCCCTTTATTGTAACATTCACCACCACACCCGCTGATATTTTTTGGAAGCCTCATTGCCCCATTTTCGCCGAAATGATCCAAATCAAGAGGAACATCAACAATTTCATGAACCCTTTTCATAACTTCAACACCGCGCATTCCAAATTTCTCAGCTATATCTGAAAAAGCGTATGCGCAAATATGAATTGGAGCTCCAATCATATCTGCCAATCTGCAATTGCCCAATAATTCCATTAATTCCAAATCAGATGCACATGTTCCTGCAACTACTTCAGTCAAGTCGCACCCTAAAGGAAATCTTTTAAATTGCATTCCCAATTTCATTGCCTCTTCTAAAGATAGTTCTGATATTGCATCAACGACTGAAGTTATATCTTTATCAATTTTTGAAATTTCAATTGCGGCATCATCATCATAAACAGCACATTTTATTAAATCATACATGAAAAATTCTCCAAGTTTTACTATTAACTAATATAATTTTCAGTGAAATCTTAAATAAATAACTTTCTATTTAGTCGTACCTAAATTTAATTTAAATTAAAGTAATACATAAACAAAAAGTATTACTAAATTTAATTAAACAGAATTAATAGTAATACGAGTATTACTAAAAAAGGAAAAATAATTGAAAAAATAATACTAAATAAAGCATAATGTAAAGATTTAAATAATACTACTTTTTAAATATAAATTATTACTACATGGCATAAACTACCATAATTATGTAATAAAAAAGCAATTTAATACTTTAAGCCATGTAGTAAAACTTTTTTAAATGTGATTCACTATTAAAAAAGTTAAATAAAAAGACATATGTTTTAAGGAGATAGAAAAATGAAAGTAGCAATTTTAGGTGCAGGATGTTACAGAACACATGCTGCAAGTGGAATTACCAACTTCTCAAGAGCTTGTGAAGTTGCAGAAGCAACCGGAAAAGAAAACATTGCAATGACTCACTCCACAATCGAAATGGGTGCAGAATTACTCGAATTAGCAGGAGTAGACGAAGTAGTAGTATCCGACCCAATCTTCGACGGAGACTTCACAGTAGTAGACGACTTC
>NZ_JBGVOG010000049.1:0-9470 GCF_045126245.1 Methanobrevibacter sp.
AATGGCGAATGAAGATGCGGCTCGTGAAGGAGATGTATTAATAATCACCGTACCTTTGGCTGCTCAAAAGCCAACCGTTGAAGGAATCAAGGAATTCTGTAAGGATAAGATTGTCATGGATGCAACCGTGCCTTTGGAAACTGCAATCGGCGGAAAGCCGTTCAGGTTCATCGACCTCATGGAAGGATCTGCCGCTGAAAGGACCGCATCCATTCTGGAAGGAACAGGTGCAAAGGTAATCTGTGCATTCTGTAACATTTCAAACTCACACCTTGCAAACATTCCAGAAGAAATCGACTGTGACTGTTTGATTGCAGGTGATGACAAGGAAGCCAAAGAAATCGCTGCAGAAATAATCGACAAAATACCAGGAATCAAAACAATCGATACAGGAATTCTTGAAAAAGCAAGAATCATCGAAAAAATCACACCACTATTAATCGGATTGAACATCAAATACAAATCCCACTATGGTGGATTAAGAATAACTGGTATTCCAGCACTCGACAAAGACTAAATTTAGATAATATGGATTCATTTAAATATCTGATTGGTAAAAATATCAATGAAGTTGATTTAGATGTATCCTCTGATTTTATTTTAGCGCCATTAGGCTATTTTACAAAACATTGCGGTCGCAAGTACCCATCATCAAAGTTCAAACTAGCGGATTTGGATTATTTTGACCTTATTTCATTTTCCGAATTGTTTAAAAAGGAGGCTATTTTTATAATATGGTTTGATGAGGATGGAATCATCACCGATTTGGAAATTTATTACCTAAGCAATGATTTTGACATTCTTTTTAAGGATTATTATCATATAAAAAAAGCCATTGACAATGGTGAAGCCCATAGGTTGAGGGAAGGGGATACAAGGTATCTTGGAGCTTCAAGGTTGTCTGAAATGGTCATGCAGCCGAACAGTGATAAATTGGCAAATAAGCGCGAACTTGTTTTAAAGAAAAAATACCTGCAAAAGATAATAAATGAAATCAGCTACTGCAGTGAATATTAACTTTTTTTTTATTAAAATGAGTAGAATTTAATAATATTTAATTACTTAACTGATAAAAATTTCAATTAAACTATCTGTTTTTTTTTAAAAGTCTGTTAAATAAAGATGTTTTGGGCATAATTGTATAACTTTGAAATGATTATATATCATCAAGATTAAACGTTTAATATAGTGATAATAATGAATTATAAGTTAATTTTAATGATTAGTTTAATCTTAACTATTTTATCTATCGGTGCGGTTAGTGCATCTGACACTATTTGTGAAGACGGTGTTCTTGATGTGGATAACGGCACTTTTGAAATAGGGGAGAAAAAGGTTTATGCAACTGATGATGTTGGTTCCTTCACGGATTTGATGAATGATATTCGTAATTCCGGAGATGTTTTTGAGGTTGAAAGGGATTACATATTCGATGATGAAACCGATAAAGCTGATTCAGTTGTCATTACAAGGAGTAATTTCGTTATCAATGGTAACGGTTATACAATCGATGGAAATAACCAATCCGGAATATTTACCATTAAGGGAACTAATGTAGTTATAAATAATCTGACTTTTGTAAACGCTAACTCTGAAGTGGGTAGTGTTTTAAACATTATGGCCGATTGTGAGGTATCAACAAACAATGTGACTTTTGTGAACAATACAGCAAATTATGGTATAGTTCTTGCAAGGGGGACTTATGTCAGTAATGATGATAAATTCTTGGATTCGACAACAACTGATATGGGAGTCATATCCCTATACAATTCCAATGCAATCATTGTTAATGCATTGATGATGAGCTCTAAAGTGTTATCCTGGGGTTTTATTTATGACTATCAAAATTCTTCAATAACTGTTTTAAACTCAACATTTGCAAACACCACTTCAAACTATTCCACCGCAATTAAAAGCAGTAAAGAAGCAAGAATTGAAAATTCCAAATTCATTAACCTGCATGCCGATTTTAGTGCAGGGGCTATTGCAGTAAAAAAGGCGGATGACTGTTTTATTAATAACTGTACATTTATAAATGTCACTTCTAAGAAGAATGGTGGAGCGATACTTGCAGATATTTATGACCCGGCTTATATTAAAAGAATGGTGATTTATAATTCCAAGTTTGTCAATTCCTATTCTGAGTTTGGTGGAGCCATAATGCAATATGGCAGTCGCCTTACAGTCGATAACTGTAATTTCACAAATAACTCAGCACTATTTGACGGAGGTGCAATCTATTCTTCTTATGCAGTGCTTCGTCTTATTAATTCAGTATTTGATGAAAACTGGGCACAGTATGATGGCGATGACAGAAGCACTTATGGTGGTACAATATTTTGTGATATGGGAGGCTTTAATTTTATAGATTCTACATTAACAAATAGTTATGCAAAATTAGGTGCTGCAGTATACATGTATGATTCTAATTATTATATTGTAAACAGTACTTTTAACAATAATTTCAATTCAAACGGCAGTTATGATGATATTTTCACAGAATTTGATATGGAAACTGCTTTTTTAGAAGATAATACCTATAGCGGAAAAGGTTCTGTAAGCTTGAACAATACAAGCTATGAAACAATAATCAACGCTACTGGAATGAAATTGAATTTAATCAATAATACAATCGACGTGACTTCACTTCCTTCAAAATTTGACTTGCGTGATTGGGGATGGGTTACACCTGTCAGAGACCAAGGAGACATGGGGGCATGTTGGGCATTCGGAACAGCAGGAGCTATCGAATCAGCAGTTTTGAGATACTTGGGACTTGAAATCGACGTTTCTGAAAATAACATGCAGGATGTTTCACTGCAATACTACAAGTACGGCAGAAAAAACATGGTGGAAGGTGCACCCGTTCTGGTAGGTGGCGCTTATGCTTTAAGCTGGTTTGGTGTCTTTTCATCTGATTATGATGCCTATGACCAACTGGGCAAAACTTCTCCGATAATTGCAGTTGAAGACAGCATCCATTTCCAGGATGTCGTTTTCATACCTTTACGTAAAAATGCAACTGACAATAATCCTTTAAAAGAGGCTCTTTTAAAATACGGTGCTTTGGCTGTTACATATTCTGCTGCACAAGAGGCTCCTTATTATAATGCGAAAACTGCATCACAATACTGCAATGAGTCATTAGATCCAAATCATGCTGTCACATTAGTTGGTTGGGACGATTCATATTCTGCAAAAAACTTTTTAATCACACCTCCTGGTGACGGGGCATGGATATTTAAAAACAGTTGGGGTGAAAGTGCCGGAGATAATGGGTATTACTATATCTCATATTATGACCGGACTTTTGCAACTACTTTAATCTCTATGGGATTCGTACTTGAGAACACTGTTGAATACACTAAAAATTACCAATATGACTTTGGAGGTTCACTTGGTTTTAATAGTTCTTTAAAGGAATATGCAGACATATTTGTAGCCGTAGAAGATGATTATATTGCAGGTGTCGGAACTTACTTCGACAGTCCTGATGAGGAATATTGTGTTGAAATTTATGTCAATGATGTTTTGAAACTCAATCAGAGCGGTGTTTCCCCATTTTTCGGATTCCATACAATTCAATTGGATTCATACATTCCTATTATGGAAGGGGATGTATTCGCAGTTAAAATCACCTCGGATGCAGTTCCATTTATCAGTGATTCAAGACAACATTACATAAGAGGATCATCACAATATGTAGAAGATGGAAATTGGGTCAACGCATCAGATGATACGGTATTCCCAATAAAAGTTTACACAGTTGATGAAATCGAGTCTCCGCAGGACACTGCACTCATTGCAGTATATTACGAAGCGAAAGATATCCTGGTTGCCACTTTGACCAATGATGAGGGTGATGTAATCGGAAATGTGGATGTAATATTTGATGTTGACGGTGAAAACTACACTGTTAAGACCAACTCTGCAGGTCAGGCAAAAATTTCCGCAGGGGAATTGGCTCCGGGTACCTACACAGCCAATATATCTTACAATGGCAACACCATATATAATCCTTCAGAGACAAGCATCGACTTCACTGTTAAAGCGGACACTCAATTTGTCGCTGAAGACATCTTTGCGGAGTATGGTGATGTTGAATTATCCGCTGTTCTAGTCAATAACGCTACGGGTAAGGCTGTTAAAGGAGCTACTGTAGTATTTAAGGTAAACGGCAAATCATATAAGGTCAAAACCGATAAGAGCGGTCAGGCCAAAGTCATAGTTTCAGGATTGCCCGCCAATGCGTATGAGGTAGTCGTTTCCTACAACGGCAACTCCAAGTATAACGCCGGAAGAGGAACATTCGATGTTGTTGTAAATAAAATCACTACCCACATTGAAGCATATTATGACAGCGAAACCAACGAGATAGTTGCTACCTTAGTCAATGACTATACAGGTCAAGGCGTTAAAGGAGGTACAGTCGGTTTTGTCATCAACAAGGTCAAGACTCTCGTAAAGACAGATGCTAACGGTATAGCTAAACTCTCTCTTGAGGGTGTGGACTTGACAACATTTAAAGTATCCGTTTCATATGCCGGAAATACCAAATATTTCGGATCTGTCAGGGCAGTATTCGGCGCAGCTAACAGGACAGCAACATACATTTCAGCGGTTTATGATAATCAAACTGATGAAATTGTGGCTACTTTAATTAACAGCGCTACAGGTAAGGTCGTCAAAGGCGGTACTGCAGGCATTACTATAAACAATGTTAAAAATATTATAAAAACAGATGCTAACGGTCAAGCAAGACTGTCCGTTGCGGATTTAACTCCTGATGTATACACTGTTACCAGCTCATATTCCGGAAACACAAAATATTCAGGAACCAGCGAGACAATAACTCTTGTAAGAACAACATATGACTGTTAGAGAAAATAAAAAGGAGATTCAATTCTCCTTACTTTTTTTATTTTTTTTATATTTATCCAAATAAGGTACTGTCAAATTCCTTTTGGGCATTTTCAAAAAAGTATCCGAGTTCTCGGCCATTGACAAAGATATGATTCACGGTAATGGCTACACTCATTTCACAATCCTTGTTTACTTTACCCCAAGTTACCAATGGCTGGATTTGATTTGGACCAACGACACATGTGGTCAATGTGTCAAAGTCAACCCAGGGGATGCATGAAAAGTTAGCTATGTTTTCAAAGTCTCGTGAATGCATGTCCAGGTTAAACCCTTCCTTTTCACCATTTAATATTTCAGATGACAGGTTTTTGACATAGTCATGCCATTCGAATATGTCAGTGAAGTTTTGAGGCGTTTCAACACGCATTTCATGATATGACTCATTATTTTCATCCATTATTGGGCAAGTCCCTTCAAGATAGTCAAATTCCACGGCCTTGCCGGCAATTATTCTTCTTTTAAGTTGGTCAATACCATTCACAGCATTCATTAAACATCCTAGGCTCATAACAAAAAAGGATTTGTCATTTTCATGTGTAAAATCCCATAATTTCTTAACGTTTATTCTTGCTGACATCGAGTATCTGGAAGATAGGATATCAGTAAATGGATTTTCATCTAAATTAAATTCAATTTCTCGCATTTTTTAACCTAAATCCTATTAAATAGTTAGTTTTTTATATGTATTTAATAATAAATATAAGTGTTATAAATCATAGACGGTTTTGTTATAATGAAAGTAGTAATTGTAGGTGGTGGAGCTGGAGGTATATCTACAGCTTCCAATATTCGTAAACTTGATAAAGACATAGAAATTACAGTTCTCACAAGAGATAATAAGGTTGCATATTCTCCATGCGCCATTCCTTATGTGCTGTCCGGTAAGATTGGATCTTTTGATGACATCATTATGAGAACTCCTGAAGATTATAAGAAAAAGGACATTGATGTTATCACTGAAGTGGAAGTGACTGCAGTTGATTCAGCCAAAAAGACAGTTACTTATGAAAGGGCAGGTAAGGAAATTGTCATGGACTATGACAAATTGGTTTTAGCAACAGGAGGCAATCCGTTTGTCCCTCCTATGGAAGGTGTGGACCTTAAGGGAGTATTTAGAATACGCAATATTGATGATGGTATTAGAGTCCAGGAAGCAATGAAGGAAGCCAAAAGCGCTATAGTAACCGGCGCAGGTTTAATTGGTATTGAAATTGCCTACGCCCTTAAACAGCAAGGTTTGGAAGTTATACTAAGTGAAATGTTACCCCAAATTGTTCCAAGGTCTCTTGATAAGGACATGTCTGACATTTTAGTTGAATATCTGGAAATGGAAGGCATTAAAGTCGTTTTAGGAAAACCAATCACTAAATTAATCGGTGACGGAAAGGTAGAAAAGGCTTGCTTCGGTGATGAGGACATTTATGATGCTGATATGGTAATCATGGCAACTGGTGTTAGGGCGGAATTGGATCTTGCTAAGATGGCCGGTTGTGAAATCGGAAGATGGGCGATTCTTGTAAATGACAGGATGGAAACTTCAGTGGAAGACGTATATGCTGTCGGAGACTGCGTTGAATCAAAAGACTTGATTTTAGGTTCCAACACAATTTCACAGTTAGGTACTACAGCAGTCAGGGAATCAAAAACATTAGCCCGTACAATCTGCGGTAAAAAATCCAGATTCAACCCTGTTTTAAATTCAATGGTTTCAAAAGTTGGTAAATTGGAATTTGGTGCAGTAGGCTATACTACTGGTTTTGCTCAACAGAATAGAATCAGGCCTGTTGTACAGAAGGTACAAGCACTTACAAGAGCGCGCTATTATCCTAATGCAAAACCGATGGACATTAAAGTTATTTGTGACGGTAATGGAACTATTATAGGCTGTCAAATCATAGCTGAGGAAAGGGTGGCTGAAAGAATTGATACAATGACATTAGCTATTACCGAAGGTTTGACCTGCTTTGATTTAAGCAATATGGAATTTGCTTATGCGCCGCCGGTATCAATGGTTACAGATCCATTAATCCTTGCCGTTGAAGAGGTAAGTAAAAAATTTAACTAAACAATTTTGGAGATGATACAAATGCCTGAACATGGTCACGGACATCACGGTCACGGGGGTCAGATGACTCCCGAACAACAAAGAGAAATGATAGCACAAGAATTAAGACTAGCCAAAAATTTAGGCAAAATCAAACATAAGATAGTTGTTATGAGTGGAAAAGGAGGAGTTGGAAAATCTACCGTAGCAGCTAATATTGCTGAAACTTTTCAAAAACTTGGTTATAAAACAGGTATTTTGGATGCTGATATTCACGGACCTAACATCCCTAAAATGTTAGGCATCGAATTGTACGGCGAAGCATTCAGCAACCACCAGTTTGAAGTATTCAAGGAAATTACTGAAGCGGGACTGGCTAGGGAAACATTTGCAAATGATGAGGAAAAGGCAGAATACATCAAAGCAAAACAGGAAGAATACAAATATTCAATGTTTCCGGTAACATTGCCTAGCGGATTAAAGGTAATGTCAATGGCTTTCCTTTTGGAAAGTATTGATACTCCTATCATCTGGAGGGGACCTCAAAAAACAGGTGCTATAAAACAGCTGATTTCAGATGTCAATTGGGGAGAACTTGACTATTTAATCATTGATAACCCTCCTGGAACCGGTGATGAACCACTGACAGTATTGCAGACCATTCCTGATGCTGATGCGGTAATTATGGTAACCACCCCAAATGTCGTATCACAAGAGGATGTTTTGAAATGTGTCAAAATGGTTGGAATGATGAACATCAAGCAAATTGGTCTTATTGAAAATATGGCTTATTATATGTGTCCTCATTGTGGAGAAAAGCTTCATATATTTGGTAAAGGTAATGGAGAAGCTTTTGCTGAAGAAATGGAGATTGAATATTTAGGTGATTTGCCTATAGAAGAACAAGTTTCAGAATCTCCTAACAAGGATGCAGTCATTTCAGTACTCAATCCTGATGATGAGGTTTCCAAAAGATTTAAGGAAATTGTTTTGGAAATTCAAGAGAAATTTGCTAAAGAAGAGTAATGTTGATGATATAACTTACTCTTGCAATATTAACAATGTATCCTAAGAAATTAGGATCATCTTTTAATTTTTTGAAATAATCTAATTTTTCAATGATGTAGTCCTTATTTTCGTCCATCACGTTCAATGAGAAGTACTGCATCCCGTTTTTATATTCCAGCGCATCAGTAAAAATCGGGACGATATATTTGCCGTCATTTCCATAAGGAATTTTAACGGGTTCATTATTTTCAGTGGATATTATAAATTCATTGTCTGAGATATATTCCCTTATCTCCTGTTCGGTTCTTTCGATAGCTTCCTGGTTTTGATTTTCACTGTGCATGTAAATCATGTTGATATGATTCTTTAGCTCGGGATGTTTTATTTCTTCCAATTTCATTGTATCTAACTCTTGTTTTCATTGTTAATATATTCATCTTTTGGTATGAATTTCAATGCTGCTGAGTTGATGCAATATCTTTTGGACCCTCCGGGACCGTCATTGAAAACATGGCCCAAGTGGGAATTGGCTTTGGCGCTTCTGACTTCAACCCTTGTCGAGCCGTGTGAAAAATCCCTGTTGTATGTGACGGCATCTTCTGAAATCGGCTTTGAAAATGCAGGCCAGCCGCATCCCGAGTCGAATTTGTCATCTGAAGAAAACAAAACTTCACCGTTTACAACGTCTACATACACACCATCTTCAAAAAAGTTATCGTATTTTCCACTATATGGTTGTTCTGTCATAGAAAGCTGTGTTATTTCATACTCTTGTTTGGTCAAGTGGTCGAATTCTTCATCGTTTATTAAATTTAAATCAACATGACAATAGCCCTGCGGATTTCTTTCAAGATACTTCTGGTGATAGTCCTCGGCAGGATAAAATGAGTGTATAGGTCCGACTTCGACAACTAGTTTTTTCTCGCTCAAATTCTGCTTATGGGCAAAAAATTTCAATACGCATTCTTTTTGCGAGTCTTCATTCCAGTATACGCCTGTCCTGTACTGTGTTCCGATATCTGGGCCCTGGCGATTTTTTGTATATGGATCGATGATTTTATAGTAATTGTCTAAAATCTCATTTAAGCTAATGATTTTGGGGTTGTATGTTACCTTAACGCATTCTGCATGTCCGGTTTTGCCTTTGCAGACCTTTTCATAACTTGGAGCCAAATCGTGTCCGTTAGCATATCCAACTTCAGTTTGATTAACTCCTTTCAATCTTGAAATGAATGCTTCAACACCCCAGAAGCACCCTCCAGCCAGGTAAATGACTTGCTGTTTAGTGTACATGTTTAATAATTCTTTTTTATCATTATTTAAATTTTTTAAATAGAATGGAAAACGAATTTCCATCATAAAGCTTTTTTATAATGAAAAATATAAGGAGGATCCCTACTATGAAACTCACCCCGCTGGCAGACCGCGTTATCCTGAAAATGGTGGAAGCCGAAGAGACCACCAAGGGCGGCATCATCCTGACCGGTACTGCTAA
>NZ_JBGVOG010000050.1:0-6411 GCF_045126245.1 Methanobrevibacter sp.
TTTGCTCACCGTCCCTTAATGTAGTATCGAAAATATAAATCTTATCTGCTATGTTCATATTTTCGCTTTTTAATTTTTCTATTGTTTCCATAATATTACTTCCCTTGATTAGAGTATAAAAATAAAAGTTAATAAGTCTATGTATTAGATAATTTTAAGAAATTAAAAAAATAAAATATTCTTTATGAAATTAGGTTTTACTACGCTAGCTTTGTTTATGCAACCTAATAATGACATCATCAATTTAGCTAAAAAACATGAATTTGAAATGATAGAAATATTGGGTGAAGGTCCTTTTTTTGAAAAAGAAAACCTTGAATATAAGGACTGCGGACTGGATGTGAGGATACATGCCGCAACAGTCGACATCAATATCGCAAGCCTAAATAAGGGAATAAGAAAGGAAAGCATAAAGCAAATGATTCAATGCGGTCAATATGCAGAAAGCATAAACGCAAAGACTATAACCGTTCACCCGGGAATTATCGGCCGTAACGAACCGCGCCTTAGAAAATGCGCATTGGAAATTGCAGTAGAAAGTGTCGGGGAAATCATAGACAACACAAATGTGGAGGTTTCAGTTGAAAACATGCCTGTGAGAGGCAAGTTTTTGGGAAATACTGTTGAAGAAATCGAAATGATACAGGAAGCAACAGACTGCAGCTTGACCATCGATACCGGACATGGGAATACATGCGGAAACCTGGAGGAAATGCTTTCACTGAAAAACATCAGCTACTGTCATTTAAATGATAATGACGGTGTTAAGGATCAGCACATTACATTAGGTGAAGGTACCCTTGACTTGAATCTGCTTAAAAAGATTGATACGGCTATCATTGAGCTAAATAACTTTGATAACATTTTGAAAAGTAAGGAGGTTATTGAAAACCTATAATTTTATTATTTTTTATAAGTTATTTGTTATAAGTTATAAGTTATTACATCCAAAAAAATAAAGTTAAAAATCAATCATGGTAACCTCAAAAATGTCTTCGATAACATAATCTGTCTTGTCCATCATCTTTGGAGATACCTCCTCCTGCTGTTCGATAGTCAGGACACTGACATCAGCTTTTTTAAATGCCAAAATATCATTAAGGCCATCTCCAACCATCATTACTTTGTAACCTGCCTCTTTTAAAATGGATACAACTTCACATTTGCCCCTTGTTGAAACAGTTCCGTATGCATTGTCTTCGGGAACATCAAGCAGATTGGCTAACTTATTGATGGCTCCCTTTCTGTCTCCGGATGCAATATAAATTTCAATTCCACGGGACTTTAACGTTTCAACAGTTTCAAAAACCTTAGGGAAAAATTTTCCCGCTGAAGTAATTGTATATGCGACAACGCCCAAATCAATGTCAACAATCAAAGCTGACCCATTACATAATTCCATGTGGGGAATCTTCTCCCTTAAAATATCAAATCCATCGGTAATGTCTGAAATTTTGGAATCGGTTTCATTTTCAAGAATTTCCTTGACTTCGGCCTTTGAAACCTGCCTTGTTGAAAAGCTTACATCAAAATCAATGTCATACTCCTGAATTACATCGGAAATCAAAGTATTTGGATCCAATTTTAAAAGCTTATTTGTGTTGAATTGAAGGACTACCAAAGCTAAGGAGTCAGCTGCATCAATCAAGTCCAGTGAATTGATGTCAGTAAATATATTGCCATTCAATACATCTTTGATGACTCTGTATCGCTCTATCAATGTTCCTGAGTTATCAAATACAACAGCTTTTTTCATGTTGATTAATTTGTATATGAATAAAATTAAATTTTTCTATTAAATATATAAACCTTAAAAAATAGAATATTAACATTATATATTACGATTACTAGGTGTTTTAATGAACGTTATTGAAAAGTTAAACTCCATTAAAAATGGAGAAATGACAGCTAAAGAAAATGTAGAAAGCTACATTAAAGTTATTGATGAGAATAACGAAACCATTAATGCATTTATAGAATTAAACTATGAAAATGCATTAAAGCAAGCAGAAGAGATTGATGAAAAAATTGCAAATGGTGAAGATGTAGGCGCTTTGGCTGGTTTGGTATTTGGTATAAAAGCAAACATTAATGTTGAAGACATGATTATTTCAGCGGCTTCCAAAACCTTAGAAGACTATATCGGAAGCTATAATGCAACAGTCGTGAATGAAATCCTGGCTGAAGACGGAATCATCATAGGTATTTTAAATATGGATGAATTTGCGGCTGGAAGTTCAACTGAAACTTCATACTATGGATCTACCCAAAACCCTGCGGCAATGGGAAGAATCCCTGGAGGTTCATCCGGCGGATGTGCAGCGGCCATTGCAGCTGACATGTGCGACATTTCAATAGGGTCCGATACCGGAGGATCCATCAGGAACCCTGCATCACACTGCGGAGTAATTGGATTCAAGCCAACATACGGTGCGGTTTCAAGACAGGGACTGCTTGATTTGTCAATGAGTCTGGACCAAATCGGACCATTGGCCAGAGACGTGAGCGGTATTGCTTTGGCATTGAATACCATTGCAAAATATGATGAAACCGAATGCACAACACTAAACTGGGATAAGCCTGACTTTACAAGTGTATTGGATGACACCAGTTTAGAAGGCATGAAAATAGCTGTATGTAAGGAATTCATTGATGTTACAGATGAGGAAATCAACAAAACAGTTAATAAGGCCATCAATAAATTAGTCGATGCAGGCGCCGAACTTGTTGAAGTGAGTTTTGACTACATTGACCTTTGTCTTCCTACATATTACCTGATCAACTATGTGGAATTCTTCTCAGCTACAAGAAAATATGACGGAAGGGATTACGGATCCAGAATTGAAGAAGTATGTGGAGATGAAGTTTTAAGAAGAATCAAAATCGGTTCACATATTGCCGAAGCTGAATTCAGTGGAAAATACTATAAACAGGCGCTGAAAGCAAGATCTGTAATCAGAGGTGAAATCACCGCAATGCTTGAAAACGTTGATTTGATTGTGGGACCTACAGTTCCAAAACTTCCTCACGAAATAGGTCAGGAATTGGAGCCTATGGAAATGTATGCCTACGATATCTTAACCGTAATAGCTAACTTGGCAGGTATTCCTGCAGCAAGCATTCCTGCAGGTGAAGTTGAAGGCATTCCTGTCGGTTTGCAAATTCAGGCAAAACCTTTAGATGACTTGAAAATAATTAAAGCTATGAGTGTATTTGAAAACACTCAATAGTTTATCTCTTTTTTATTGTTTTTTCATATTTTTCACAAAATCACTATACATTTTTTACACTTGAAATGTACCTCTAAAATTTTATAACTTACAAAATATAATTTATAATCAAGAGGTTATTTTTATGACAAGAATTGGACTTGCTTATGTTAGTGGAGCTGTTCCGGGATTTGAAGATTTCGGAAATTTACCGACAGACATTGTTAAAGAAAATGGACTTGTCGACGGTAATAAAGCTTCCGAAGAATTAGACGCTTTAATTATTCCGGGAGGAACATTGATCGAATCCAATGACATCAACATGGATTTGAATAGTGAAATCAAAAAGATGGCCAGAGACGGAAAGCCAATCATTGGAATCTGTGCCGGTTTTCAGCTTCTATCCAACCAGATTGACATCGGCAGAAAATCTCCCGTGCCCATTGTCAAAGAGGGTCTTGGACTTATCGATGTTGATTTCTCACCATTGATTACAAGTGACAGGGTAAAGGCAAAAGTCTTTGACAACTCATTTTTGGTGAAAAACCAGACAGAAGACGTCAACGGATTTCACACACATACCTACGGTAAGGTTGAAGGGGATGCCAAACCTCTGTTCTATTCGCAAGTTCAAAGGATGAATTATGGAGACACAAATGAAAAAGGTGAATATAATATATTTTCCGGTGCATGCAACGATGATGGAAACGTTATCGGAACCATGATTCATGGAATACTGGATGAAAATCCGATTCTTGTAGAAAACATCAAAGAGCAAATAGGCATAAAAAATCTCGACGACATATACAATAGAAACAGGCAAGTCAAAAAATTCCTTCAGGAGGAAGTCGGAATAAACAGCGGAATTAAAATACCAAAAATAACCCCTAACAAAAAACCTAAATATCTGATGATTGGAAGCAATGGATCCGATTCAGGTAAAACATTTATTCTAACAGGTCTGGCAGGTGCAATCAGAAAAAGAGGCTATAAGGTGGCTCTTCTAAAAGTCGGTCCTGATGTCCGCGACATTATACCGGGATTATACTTGACAAAGGGAAAAATGGAAGATTTCGCCTCTGTAAAAATTGGACACTTGGGTTGGAAAGACATAGAATCTACAATAAATATACTGAACAATTCTGATTATGACATTGTATTGATAGAAGGTGTCATGAGCGTATTTACCGGACTTTTAAATGAAAAGGTGCCTTTTTCTGCAGCTGAAATTGCAATGTCTGCAAAAATTCCAATGATATTGGCTACAGGAGTAAACAAAGGTGGAATAGAATCGGCTGCAGTTGATATAGTGGCACATGCAAACATGCTGAACAAGCTTGGAGTATCAGTAGAAGCGATACTCTTGAATAAAGTTTACAATGAGAATATATTTGATACCGTAGTTCCTTATATCAGAGAAAATACAAATGTCGAAAACATCCTAAAACTTCCAAAACTTAAATCTGCGGATATGAGAGGATTCATTCCTGAAGTTGAAATAAGATATGAACTGTTTACAAGCCATGCCCTTAATCTGATAGAAGAAAACTTGGACATTGAAAAAATCATCGCAATGGCCCGTGAAGTCGAATTTGAAAAAATTTACTCATTTGATGAAATTAAAGGAATTGTGATATAATGGCATTGAATCTAAGCCCTGAACCTGGTGTGAAACTTACAAAAAAGGATAGGGCACATGTCCTAAAAAAGATGAAACAAGGCTGGAAGGCCAGTTGCCTGATTCCGGACTATGTGTTTGACGAAAATGGAAACATACAAGTTCAATCCGACACCAACAGGCGGGTTGTAAAAATCGTTAAAATATTGGAAGATGGAATTCACATAGAAAAGGCACTGAAAACCAAAACACTGAGAATAAAATGGGATAAGATTACCGCAATAGGTAAAAGTAAAGAAGTAAGAGATGGCTTGGAAATAAAGATGAATGATGGAAAATATGTTGTATTCAGCATTTACAACTCATACAAAATACAACAGAATACCCAATTCATAGCAAATTACATTCATGAAAAAACAATGAACAAATAACTATTCTTCCAAATATTTATTGATAATGTCTTCGCCTCTAAGCAAGACCAAATTATTTTCTTCGGCGTATTTTCGAGCATCAGCGATTGAAGTAGCTTGTCCGGTTTCACCGTCCATCATCTCACAAACGACACAAACAGGAGTGACACCGGCCAGTTCACATAATGCAAGACCGATTTCAGTGTGTCCTTGTCTATTTTTAACCAATCCATCTGCTCCTCTCAAGAGACATACATGACCTGGAGATCTGAAAGTTGCTCCAAATTCATCAAATCTTTCATCCCTCATCATTTTTGCCATTTCACTAATGGTCATTGCCCTGTCATGGTCAGTTACGCCAGTAAAAGATTTTCTATGATTGGTCCAGACAGAAAATGAAGATCTTTCATCATAAGGAATATCATTTGGTGCGAGTTTTGCAAGCTCTGGGTATTTTTCACTTGCTGCTTCCATAATATCAACCATAAACGGCAAGTGGATAGCATCACAAAAATCAGCATGTAAACAATTGCAGATTAAACCACCAGCATCATTTCTCATGGTAGCTATTGATTTAGGAGTAACAAATTCAGAAGCGATAATCATATCGACTTCCCCTTCCCTGTCATCATCATCAAAAACTAATACAAATTCACCATTTCTTATAGCTTCTAAAGCTTTATCTAAGTTTGTTTCTTGATTCATAGTAATATCTCCTTATTTACTAGAACCAGGGCTAAAAATAACTAAACAACTATTACTTCTCTTCCATCCGGACTATCACCGTCGGTTTTGGAATCTCACCAAATCAACACGTTTCCGTGCTCGTGGACTTATTTTGTTTTAAAAATCACCACCGGTGGGGAATCGCACCCCGCCCTGAGAACGTATTATCAAATATATTAATCATATATAAAATACTTTTTGGTATAATTACATGGAAAATTTCCTAATTTTAAAATAATTAAAATGCTGAAAAACAGCGAGACATAGAAAAAATAAAAGAGTACATTGACATGAGCGAAGATGAAATAATAAAAATAAAAAAAGAAATAGAAAACAGAAATTAAAACTCCAAAGTTACAATATCTCCATCCTCAAGATTCAACTCATCCCTTAACTTATCTTTAGCGATGAATTCCAAATAATTTTCTTCATGAGTTGTTTTAGCTGG
>NZ_JBGVOG010000051.1:0-2791 GCF_045126245.1 Methanobrevibacter sp.
TCCTGCTCCAGGACAGGCACATCTTTCAAGTTCATTGACTTCCTCTTCTGTCATTTTACCGGCCGAATAAGCACCGACCGCTTCAAAAACTGTAATCAAATCAGCAGGTTTTCCTTTATATTCACCGGATTGCATCGGTCCGCCTGTAACGACAATGGATGGGACATTCACCCTTGCTGCACCCATAATCATTCCAGGAACCACCTTGTCACAGCTTGGGATTAATACCAATCCGTCGAATGCATGTCCCTTTGTCATGCTTTCAACTGTTGCGGCAATAATTTCCCTTGAAGGAAGGGAATATTTCATTCCTTCATGGTTCATGCTGATTCCGTCACAAACCGCCATGGTATCAAATTCAAAAGGGATACCTCCTGCAGCAATAATTCCATCCTTTACAAACTCAACAAGTTCTTTTAAATGGATATGGCCCGGCACAATGTCTGTAAAACTGTTTGCAATTCCGATGAATGGTTTTTTAAAGTCTTCATCATCAAGACCACAAGCCCTTAAAAGAGACCTGTGAGGTGCTCTTTGAATTCCTTTTTTAACATTATCACTTTTCATTTAATCACACAATTTAATCAAATCAGTATTATATATTTCATTAATAACTTTTATAATATTTGAAATTTGTTGAAAATGATAAAATTCGGTTAGTGCATGTAGATTGCCCGATTGATTTTAGAAAAAGCATGCTATAAAATTAATTTATTGAGAAATTGATTTAATAAAAATAACATTTTAATAAAAATTCGATGAAATAATCATTCGAAATTTTAATTAAATTGAAGTAAAAAATTGAGCAAAAAAATAAAAAATATGGGAAAAATTAATTTCCCATAACGTGTTTAAATTCTTCTTCTAATGTCGATACAAACAATTGCGAGCAATGCTAAAAGCATCATTGCAAACGGATTACCTGTAGCATACATTGCTGGAGGTTCTTGAACATCTGCAGGAGGTTCATCTTGAGTATCGTTTGTTTCAACTTCTATGTCAGTAGTGTCATTGTTGTTGGAATAACTGCTTTCACCTGAATCACATTCAGTGTATACATCTACAACAAGTTTGCCGCTTACTAATGTTTGGGTGTAAAGTAAAAGGGTTACTTCATCGCCAATATTTAAATCTCCCATGTCCCAAATTGCATTATCTGAATCATAAGTTCCATTTAATGGTTCGAAACCTAAAAGCTTTAATCCGGATGGCAATTTAATAAATGCATGACTGTTAAGTGCGGAATCAGGTCCCCGATTAGCAACATTAACAGTGAATGTAACTTTATCTCCAACACTCATTTTGCGAACGTTTGGTTCAACAGTGATGAGCAAATCAGCTATAGGAGAAACGGTAGTTGAATTATTGCATTTATTGTTAGTTTCATTAGGATCATATGTATCAGAAGTAATATTTGCTATGTTTTGTATTGTAGCATTAGTAGTATTGACCAAGGTTACAATATTTAAAGTTGCAGATTGTCCGCAAGCAAGATCTCCCACTTTCCAAATGCCGGAATCAGGATCATAAGCTCCTTTTGAATCATCTGAAATATAAACTAACCCATTAACTAGTTTATCGATAACAACTGTATTTACAGCAGTATCACCACCATTGTTAGTAACAATAATGGTCCAAGTGATTTTGTCGCCCCTACGGGTAGCATTATCAGAAACTAATTTAATAATCTCTAAATCTGCCTCAGGGTCGACAGGTAGGGAACTATTATCCTGATTATTCTCTTCTTTTGGATCGTAGGTATCTGAAGAGACAACCACATCATTAACGATTGTAACGTTAGAATCGTTCACTAAGCTTACAATATTCAATTGTGCGGATGCGCCAATGGAGAGATTGCCCATTTTCCAAATACCTGTTTCAGGGTCATATGCTCCGTTAGAGTCATCAGAAACATAAATCAAACCAGCAGGTAAAACGTCACTTGCAATTGCATTTACAGCGTCATCAGGTCCATTGTTGACAACTGTAATTGTCCAAGTAACAGTATCTCCATTGTGACAAATTCCATCACAATCATTTGTTTTAATTACTTCCAAATCGGCTTCAGGAGGAACAACAACAGTATCATTGTTCTTATTGTTAGCCATATTCGGATCATAAGTATCAGAAGTCACATTAACCGGATTGGTAATATTGACATCAGTAGCATTAACAACAGTTGTAATAACCAAACCTAAAGCAACACCACTTTCTATTCTGTCAATAGACCAAACATTGCCGTCAAATGTACCCTCATCAACAGTTTCAACACTAACATCAACCAATTCACCAGGCAACACATCAGTGACAACCACATTCTCAGCAGCATCAGGACCATTATTATAAACAATAATCAGCCAAGTCACAGCATCACCGCAATGAACAGTTCTATTTAAAGCAATTTTAACAACACCAACATCAGCCTCAGGAGGAACAATAACAACATCGGAATCATTATTATTCCACAATTCAGGATCAAAAGTCTCACTGGAAACATTAACCACATTAATAACAGACATATTAGTAGTATTAACAATAGTTCTGATAACCAAAATAGCAACCTGATCAACAGCCATATTTCCAATATTCCAGGTCTTACCGTCAGCAGACAAATTGCCAACTGTAATATTTACAGTGCCATTGTAAATCAATTCAGCAGGTAAAAGATCCTCAAGAACAACATTAACAGCAGCATCAGGACCATAATTCCTAACCATAATAAACCAATCCACAATTTCACCACTATGAGCAGTTAAATTAAGCACACCTTTAATAACCTCTAAATCAGCCT
>NZ_JBGVOG010000052.1:0-5978 GCF_045126245.1 Methanobrevibacter sp.
CCCTTTTAAATGCCATGATTCCTGCTTTTTTCAAGTAGTGTTCTGCCATATCATCAATACCTTTTTGACAGAATAAAACATTTACACCGGAATCGAGTACTTTGTTAACCAAATCTTTAATCATTTGTTCTTCTTGAGCCAAGAAAGCTTCAAATTGATCAGGGCTAGTAATATCGATTTTTGCATCAGTATTAATATCTTTCAATTCAATAGGATATTTCATGATAGCAATTTTAGCATCCTTAATTTCTTTTGGCATGTTTTTGGATAAAGGAGCTTTATCAATTACGATACCTTCAGATAAAAATGAGTCTTCTACAGAATCACCGGAAACTCTTTGAATATTAATATTATCAATGTCTGATTTACCATCTTCTTCAATTCTTAAAGCAGCTTCTACAACCAAATCTGCCAAATGTTCCTTCGCATAATCGGAACCTTTACCGCTCATTGCAGTAACAGCCACCTTTTTAAGAGTGTCCTTATCATCTGCATCAATAGCAATTTCATTTAAGATTTCAATTGCTTTTGCAGTTGCATTTCTAAAACCTTTTACAACAACAGATGTTGCAATACCATCATCCAGTAATTCTTCAGCTTTACTTAATAGTTCACCTGCAATAACAACAACGGAAGTTGTTCCATCTCCAACAATATCTTCTTGTTTTTTAGCAGTTTCAACAAGCATTCTAGCTGCAGGTTGATTAATTTCCATTTCTCTCATGATAGTTGCACCATCATTGGTGACAGTAACATCACCCAATGAACTAACTAACATTTTATCCATACCTTTAGGACCTAAAGTAGTTCTTACAATATTTGCCAATACTTTAGCCGCTGTGATATTCATTCTTAAAGCATCTCTTTTTGAATATCTTTCAGTCCCTTCAGGAAGGATGAATATTGGTTGATTTGCCATTTCATAATCACCTTTAAATTTTTAATAAAATAATATAAAAATAAGTTTTTATACATATTAACATAGTTTGAGGTTATATAAAAAGATTACCCATTAAACTAACTTTAGGTGTGTTAATGTACGAAGAAATAATCAGAGAAATCAAATCCAATTTGGGCGAAAACAAAGATTTGAACAGACGATATTTGACTGGTCAGCTTGACTTATATCGTGACCACCCATATAGCATTGAAATAACTAGAGAAATTTCTCGTATGATATGGGATTGCCTCTCTCAAGATGAAAAAAAGCAATTCGCAGAAATCAGTGAAAAAGAAAATCCCCTAATGGATATCTTAAACGAAATATCCCCTGATATTGAAAGTGGAAAATATAAATCCGCTTTGGAAACACTTGACAAGTTCATTGAAACTTACCCTCCGATGTTTGAAGATGATTCGGTTAGCGAATATCATTTCTTCACTAACACTTTAGAGGAAATATTATTCAATGAGTATATCGGATCTAAAAAGAGCATCAGATACATACCTGACAATCAGCCTTTGCTTGACTTATATTATATTTATGGATTTTTACTTTTAGAAGACGAACAATTGGACAAGTCTGAAATATACCTAAAAAAAGCTTTAAGGATAAATCCGGTATCCGCAAGAATCATATTGGAATTAAGTGAAATCTATAAAATTCATACATATACCTTAAATAAGTTTTTCATATTTACTTCAAATGCATTGAAATATTCATATTATCCTAGTGATGTGGCAAGATGCTATCGAAATTTAGGTTATTATTACATTGAAGAGAATCAAATGGAGACTGCACTGGCACTATTCAAATACAGCATGAACTATGAGATGAGCCCCCTTGCATATGCAGAAATTACCTACATCCAGACAAAAAATCCGGATTTGGAATTAACTTTCGAAGAATGCGAAGAGATAATAAAAAACAAAAACATACAACCTGGGGTTAATCCTTTCATAATAGAAACTTTAGAAAAATTAGGTAGCGAATATGAGAAAAATTTACTATTCAATCAAGCAGGTTACTATTATAAATTATTATACGGAATAACCAAAGATGAGAAAACAATTGAAAAAATAAATTCGCTCAAAGAAAAAATAAACTATTAATATTATATATTATATATAATATAACAGGTGATTTAAAATGTGTTCTAGTGGAGGGCCAATGGCCGACATTGATTTGAAAAAATTGAAAACAAAAAAATACCATTGCAAAGACTGTGGAAATTCCTTTAAAGGTCTTGGAAAAAAAGTAGTTTGTCCATCTTGCCAAAGCGACAATGTTGAACTTGCAGAGTAAACATTTACTCTATTTTTATTTTTTTTAACTGATTCATATGAACATTGATTTTAAAAATGATGAAATTCTATTTCTTGAAGGTGAAACCGGAATTGTCGGAGTCGTTAAGGTAGCATACGAAAATAAAATGCTATTTATTGCAACTCAAGATAATGAAGAGATAGTTCAATTTTTAGAATCCGATGATTTGATTGCAGTCTCTAACTTTAAAAAAGACAAGAGAGCCATCAGGTCACAGGCATATTTAAGTAGAGAAGAATCTTCTCCGCTTGTAATTTTAAACAAAGACCATCCATCAACTAAAAGATTGGAAACTGTCTTATCAATTGGCGAAAGGGTAAACTTAAACTGCAATATCACCCCTGGAACCCACCCAGAACAGGACGTATTGTGCTCCTGCGACAGTTTGTCCGGACTTGAGATAACTAAAACCCCAACCGGAGTTAAATTGAATAAAGATATTGATAACTATAGTATTGAAAAATTTTAGGTTAAATAATGTTTATTGATTCCTTTTATATGTTTTTAGGCCAGTTAGTAGTTTTTTTAGCCG
Source organism: Methanobrevibacter sp. (assembly GCF_045126245.1). GTDB lineage: Archaea > Methanobacteriota > Methanobacteria > Methanobacteriales > Methanobacteriaceae > Methanocatella. The sequence goes on from NZ_JBGVOG010000052.1 coordinate 2,799, forward strand.
TATTGATTGTAATATTATTTATCATAGTTCTTATTTTGGGATTGTTGATAGCTAGAAAAAACAAAATCAAATTCCCCAGATTTGTTTTATTTGTAGTGGATTTATTATATTCCCCATTTAAAACAATAGCCCGCGTATTGAAATTGGATGAACATCTGATTGATGACATTGCCATTAAAGTCAGGGATGAAATCAATAAGGATAAATTCAGAAAGATTCCTGCCGATAAGACATTGATCTTCTTACCGCACTGTTTAAGACACAAGGACTGTCCTGCGACACTTCAAAAAGAAGGTTTGAACTGTACAGAATGTGGACTGTGCTCTATTGGAGTCATCAAAAAGAAATCAGAACCTATGGGCTATAAATTATATATTGTTCCCGGATCAAGTTTTGTTAAAAAAATTGTTATGGAAAACAAGTTTAAGGCCGTAATCGGCGTTGCCTGCCATGAAGACTTAAACCAAATGATGATGCTTCTCTCCGATTTTTGTCCGCAAGGCGTTTTGCTTGAAAAAACAGGGTGTTTTGAAACAAAAGTAAACGTGAAAAAAGTATTTGAGAAAATTGACTCCAAATACTAATCGTCATAATATCTCATGAAGTCAACTGATTCTGGAGTTTCCTCAAATTCATGAATAAAATCTTTTAAATCATTGATGAACTCTTCTTTTCTTTTATCCAAATCTCCGATTTGAGAATAATCCTTTTTTACTGAAATCGTCATTATTATATCATCGGTTTCAAGAGTAATCTCAGGATACAATTCATCTAAAAAATCATCCATATTAACCTCTTCCATGCTCCTGATGAGCTTTTGCCAAATGTCCTGCAGCTATTGCACCAACTAGAGACAATTCACCCGCAAGCACCGTACTTGCAACAATTTCAGCAAATTCACGAGCCTTACCTGAACCGGCGACACCTAAAATTTCCAATCCTTCATGAGCCGCTTCCAAACTGGTTCCCCCACCAACAGTGGCAACAGGCAAATCCGGCAGGTTAACTGAGAAATATAAATCTCCGTTTCTGTTTTCTGCAGTGGTGATTCCTAAAGATCCTTCAACGACATGAGCGGCGTCCTGACCTGTCGCTAAAAATATGGCTGCAACCATATTCGCATAATGTGCATTGAATGCCATGCTTCCACTGGCAGCCGAACCAATCAAGTTTTTAACTGTATTAACTTCAACAATCATCTCAGTTGTGGTCTTAAGCTTTTTTGCAACAATTTCTTTTGGGATTAAAATGTCCGCTATAACGCTTTTTCCTCTTCCTTCAACAATATTTATAGCGGCAGGTTTCTTGTCAACGCAAACATTACCACTCAAAGCCAGATGAGTTGCTGTAGTGTCTTGTGCTAATTTGTCCAATATTTTTTCACAAGCTATTGTTACCATATTCATTCCCATACTGTCTCCAGTTGAGAAAACGAAGCGCGGATAAACATAGCTACCAACAATTAAGATAGGGTCAATTTTTATTAGTTTACCGTGAGAGGTAGTGCTTTCAGCAATTTCTTTTAACTCAGCGAAATTATCGACAAACCATTGTTTGATTTTTAAAGCATCGCCCACACCTTCACACTTAATGGCCGGTGCACGAGTCATAATATCAGAGATTACCCTTGCATTTGCACCTCCGGATGCAGTAATGGTTGATGCACCCCTATTGATTGATGCAACAAGCGCACCTTCGGAAGTTGCAAGAGGAACAAAAACCTCTCTGTTGCAGTATTCCCCATTGATTTTTAAAGGACCTGCAATACCCATTGGAAGCTGTAAAATCCCGATAGAGTTTTCAATATTTCTTGCTGATGCCCTTTCCATATCAAGAGTATAGCTGGAAATGTTCTGCAAGCTTATACCGTATTTTTGCTCTAAAAATTCTCTTCTGATATCAGTCGCTTCCTTAGCGCTAACTTGCTTGTCAACCTGATAAAGCTTCATTTCGCCATTTAATAATTTATCAATAATTTCCTGATTTGACATTACATAACCTTTTTAAGCAATTCTACAATTTCAGATGGTTTTTTAGCCACATCCACACCGGCTTCATTTAAAGCTTTTGTTTTACTTGCAACAGTACCGGAATTTCCTTGGATAATAGCTCCTGCATGCCCCATTCTTTTGCCAGGAGGTGCAGTCCTTCCTGCAATATAAGATACAACAGGTTTTGACATATCCTCAGCAATGTATTTACCTGCCCTTTCTTCTGCAGTACCGCCTATTTCACCAATCAATACAACAGCATCGGTTTGATCGTCTTTTTCAAATCTCTTTAAGATATCAACGTAATTGTCACCTGTAACCGGGTCTCCACCGATACCTACGGCTGTACTTTGACCTATGCCCGCATTAGTAAGTTCACTTGCAATCTCATAAGTTAAGGTACCGCTTCTGGAAATAACGCCCACATTACCTTCTGAAAAGATATGGGTAGGCATGATACCCAATTTACCAATGCCCGGGGAAATGATTCCGGGAGTGTTTGGGCCTATAATGGTTGTTCCCATCTGTTTTGCATATGCCATTATTTTCATACTGTCATGAACAGGTATGTGTTCAGAAATAATAACAACTAAATCCAAATGCCTTATTGCTTCAAATGCGGCATCTTTTGCGAATTTTGCAGGAACAAAAATTATTGAAGCATTGATGTCAACTTCCTCTTTTGCTTCTTCAATTGAATTAAAAATTGGAACCCGGTCTAAAAATTTTTGACCGCCTTTGCCGGGAGTAATTCCTGCAACAATATTAGTATTGTAATTTAACATTTGTTCTGTATGGAATGAACCTTGTTTTCCGGTAATTCCTTGAACTAAACATTTTGTATCTTCATTTAATAAAATCATAATTTATCCCCTATCTCAAAATTCTTGTTTTATTTTCAAAAGGAACAGCCAAATCTATTACATTTCCATTCATAAACGCAGTGGCTGAAAATATTACACTGCCGGGCAATACATTACATGTTGTTCCTCTTTTAACCAAATAAGTATTCTTATTTCCAAGTGCAGCACCAATCATCGCACCAGCAATGATACCAACATGCTCGATATCCTCAACTGTTGCAACAACAACCGGATCGTCGGTTTCAGGTGAAACATAACCGACACCAGGTATCTTTCTTGTTTTCGGTTCGATATGGTCAGATACATCAGTTAAATTATCTATGCCT
>NZ_JBGVOG010000053.1:0-20073 GCF_045126245.1 Methanobrevibacter sp.
AACAATCATTAAAATTATTACAGCAACAACTTTTCCAACACCGATTCTTGTAATGTCCTTGAACGCTTCAGGGATGTTGAGAGCTTCACCTAAACTGCCTGTATTAGCCAATCTTGATTCACCCATAGTGTGGAGGAATGCAAATATGATGAATAATACAGCAGCAATAATAGCAGTTATAGCTATGGAAGTTCCTAAAGCAGCCATAGCAGCCTCTGAAACACCGCTTACAACAGGAGCAGTTGCATTAGTAGCTGCAGTTACGTTTGCAGGAGCCACTGCCGCTTGTTGGAAGATGTCAATGAATTGGCCTGGAATATTGGTAACAAATGCAATAATCAATGTAATAATCATAGGGATGATGAAGTACACGATTGAAACTACTAACATTTTAACTCCATTAATCAAATCATTTTTCCAGTCAAAGCTTGGTGCTTCAGGCACTTGATCGATACCGGACTTTAAAATGCCCAGTTGGTAACCGGAAATGATAAATGAAACAATAATTCCAAGAATAATCAAGATAAAGGACAAAATTACATAGGCATATTCGCCGGCATAAGCTCCGAATGCAGTCAAAATGACTCCACCACCAATTAAAATACCTACAACGAATGTAATAACTATATATATCGCTAATTTTTCTAAATTTTGTGATGGGAAAAGAAATGCTTCTTTGATAATATCCATTATTTCCATTTTTAATCACCTTTAAATTAAATAAAAATATCTCGTTGAGATAATCTTTATATTTAAAAGTAATACTATTTAAAATTAAGCAAAAAACTAGCCAAAACGGCAATAATTATATGAAAGAATTTTTTAAAAAAAAAGAAAAAAAGTGAGAATAGATTAAAATCTATTCATCCACACCGAAGGATTTCTTAAGCAAGTCAGCGTTGACAAATCCTTCCTTATAGATTTTACCTGTGGTCAAATCATTGATTACTACTTCTGCAGGAGCAAACATTCCCTTATCTATTTGGTAGAAGTCAAATCCTGCTTCTTTAAATACATCGAAGAACGGTTTGCCGTATCCGTCAGCAGCGGAAGACGGTAATTGAGCTGCAACATCAGCAATGTCATCGCCTTCTTCAGATTCAACATAGTAGTAAGTTCTTCCACCGAACAATACTGCGTCGTTGGTTTTACCCATTGCCTTGAGTCCGTCAGGGTCAACAGGTGCAATAGGTGCAATACCTGCAGCATGTTTTACTTTGGTTACGTCAAATTTAATGAATTCCAACATTTTGTAGGTTCCGTTTTCAACTACCCTACCTGAAATTTGAATAGATCCAACGAGAGAAGAAGTAGGAGCTACAAGCAAGTAGACATCTTTTACATCAACATCACATTCATCAGCAATGTATTGTGCAACATCTTCACCAGGCAATACATCAGCTTCCAAAGTTAAAATAGCCAAATCTGCATCTTTGTCTTCATAACCGATTTCCTCATAAGTTTCTGCAGGTTTTAATGCAATAGCTCTGGCAGGACCTGAACCTAATGCAAAGAAATCTCCTACAGATACGGACCAACCTGCCTTTTGGGAACCTAATGTTGAAATGGAAGGTGAGTCGGTTTTAATATTTACTGAAGGAAGTGCGAATTTTTCAGATAAATCTCCAGGAATTGAAATTCCAACATCTGCAAGTCCACCAAGACAAACTTTAGTATAAAGTTCTCCTGCTTTAAAACTTCCATCTACATTTACACCACAGTCGATGACAGTAGCGCCATTGTCTAAAGTTGCAACAGCGATGTTTAATTCATCTGCTTTTTCAATCATTACATCTACGGTTTTTTTAGCTTCTACGTTTACACTTACCATAGTTTAACCTCATATAAAATATTAACTTAAATCATTAAGTTATTAATTAAAAGTTTATTTCTATTATTATTTAAAAGTGTCTAATTGAATTTAAAAAAAGAGATGATTTGAGACTTGAATGATTAAAAAAAAGAAAAATATTGTAGATGTTAAACATCTACTTCAGCTATTTTTTATTTCTAAACGGAATAAATACTGCAACAATAGAAACTAACAGTAACGCAGCAATTGGAATACCTGTATTTTTCAATACATTTTTATGTGGTTTATCCTTTTTAACGTCTTTTCCATCATTTTTAACTTCTTTTGTTTTATTGGAAACATCTTTACTTGTGTTGTTGGTATTGTTTGTATCATTGCCTGTATTATTGTTAGTATTATTATTTGTATTGTTATTGGTATTGTTAGTGTCGCCGGTTCCATTGCCGTCATCACTGGCATTCAGCAAAGAGGAATCCTCCCCGCTGGCCTTCAATGGGGCTTCCTTAAGAACCGCAGAAATTACAAAACCGCTATTGACATTACCATTTAGTGAAACGGAATACGATGGGATGCCGTCTGCCACCACCACTTTATACTTTCCGCCATCATTTTGAGTTTTAAAAACTGCATTCCAGGAATTGGAATCCTTCAGCTTAACGGATTCAACTACTTTTCCATCTTTTAAAAGGTTTACTGTGACTTGACTAGGCCTATCGGCTGTTTGACCATTATCATTCCAAACTATTTTAACTTTTATCGGATTTGAAGCCTTATCGCCGCCTTCATCAGCAGCTGAAACAAAGCCGATAGCTGCAATTAAAAAGATTGAAATAAAGAGTATTGCAAAAATCTTTTTGTTCATAATATAACCTCACATAGTTACTTATAATTTAGCATCCTCATAATTAATATTTATCGTAATGAATTTTTGACTCGTCATATCTGAGCTTCACTTCACCCTCACCTGCAGGATATCCGACACAGATTACTGAAAACGGAATGCAATAATCCGGGATTTCCAGATACTCCTTCAGTTTCAACGTACGGTCTTCAATCGGGTGAAAACCTAACCATACAGCACCAAGACCTTCATGGGTTGCCTGAAGCAGAATGTTTTCATTGCATGCTCCCAAATCCTGCTCTATCATGCCTATTACCTTTGCCTGATTTAAATTCCCTAAAGTGATAATCAGGTGGGACGCTCCGGCGGCAGGCTTTGCAAATCTGTGCATCTCTGAAATAGCCAATTTATCTTCCTTTTTTGAAACCACAATGAACTCCCAAGGCTGCGCATTGCACGATGACGGTGCCTGCATGCCTGCCCTTAACAGGTTTTCTATCAGTTCATCCGGAACCTTCTCATCTCTAAACTTTCGAACGGAACGCCTTTTAAAAACAATACTCATCTAACCACCAAACAAATCTTCAATCTCCTGCCTTACATAAGGATAGTCATTCACATCAGTCAAGATGTTTATCTGATCGCTGTAGATTATATGAAAGTCTTCAGTCGGAATTATATATTTGCCGTTTCTGATTACAGATACAACGATTGCATTTTTTGGAAATGGAATGTCCTTAATCTTAAAATTGATATAATTGCAATCAAGCGGAACGATATACTCGGACAATACATGCTTTGACGGCTTTTTTACGTATTCCTGATTTTTATCTAAAAGCAGCCTGTCATATAATGACTCATAAATAGGCTCATTTGCCAAAAGTGTCGGAACCGCATAAGCTATCAGGGAAACGATAATCATAGCAACCAGTGACTCTGTCGAACCGCTCATCTCGGCGAGAAGAACAATTCCTGTAATCGGAGAGCGGACTGTTGCGGCAAAAAATCCCGCCATTGAAATGATTACAAAGCGGTAAATCAAATCATGCTGCCATCCGAAATAAGGCACGACCATTGAGCCGAACACAGCACCGATATAGGCTCCAAGTACCAGAATCGGCAGGAATATTCCTCCGGGAGCTCCTGATGAAAATGAAAACATTGAAAACAGGTATTTCATTACTAAAAGCAGCACCAAAACTCCCAAAGACGGAACTGCCACATCCAGCATGTCCATCATGAAGTGACCTCCATCACTTATTTCAGGAATTGTGAGGGCAACAACGCCGGATACCATGAATACCAATACGAACTTAAGCCAGGACGGAATCTTAAGGCCTGAGACAAGATCGCTTGACTTGATCATTCCCATATTGTAAACATATCCCAAAAGGCCGATTATCAAACCTAAAACAATTAAAATCCAGTATGCATCCAGAGGTATGTTCAATACGGGAAAGCTTAGAATGGTTGCCTGGCCGAATATGACTTTGGAGATGAAATCGGAAACAATGGCTGAGACAAGCGCAATGAACACCAATGTCTTGTCAAAACCATGGTTGATTTCTTCAAAAACGAATATCACTCCTGCCAAAGGCGCATTGAATGCTGCAGTGATACCTACAGCAGAACCTACAAGAATCAGTCTCAGCTCATCGGTTTTTGATCCCCCGAATAATTTGGCAACACCCTTTCCGGCCATACCTCCAATTTGAACTGACGGGCCTTCGGGACCCAAGGACAGTCCGCCAAGAGCTGTCAGGACTCCTGCTGCAATTTTAGAGAAGAGCACCTTTGCCCAATTGGCTTCCATATGACCCTTTATCTCGGCATATACCTGAGGTATTCCGCTTCCGGCAGAGTCCCTTTCCCATTTAATCAGACAATCTATCAAAAGACCCATTATTGCCAGGGCTATGAAAAATAAAATCATGTATAAAATATTGCCCTTAATGCTTGCCAAATAACCCCTTAAAATATTTTCAGAACCATAAAGAAGAAATCTGTAAAGGCAAACCATCAATCCCGCAAATATGCCTACCATCACACCCTGAACTGTCAAACGAAATATATATTTCGGGTTTTCGGCCACTGATTTCAATGTCTTTTCAAGAGCTTTCATTAATTATACTATATACAAAATCATATAAAATTTTTTCACAAAAAAAGAAATTGATACTATAATTCAAAAGGAATTATAGTATGATTCAAGTTTATTCATCCATTATTACAGCAGGTTTAATAAGGTCACGTGGCTTGTCTCTCATTATAATCATTGCTTCATAGATGTCTTCAAAGTTAGTGAATCTATGGGTGATTAATTTACTTGAGTCGAATCTGCCGTATTCAACCAATTTTACGAGCTGTTCCATTCTGGCACGTCCACCAGGACATACTCCACCACGGATTGTTTTATCAGCAAGTCCGGCACCCCATGCAAGCGCAGGCAATGGCACTTCGGCAACACCGTCATAGTGGTTTACGTTACCCAATACACCACCTACTTTAAGAACTTCTAAAGCTTCCCCAACGGTAGATGCTCCACCACCGGCGACAATTACCTTATCGACACCGGCACCGTCGGTTAAATCCATGATCTGCTGAACTGTATCACCGTCATGGTAGTCAACAATGTCAGAAGCACCATATTCTTTTGCAACTTTTACAGATACCGGTCTGCTTCCCACTGCAAGAATTCTTGATGCACCCATGAAGTGTGCTCCTGCTACACCCATAAGTCCTACAGGACCTATACCGAATACCGCTACGGTGTCACCAGGTCTGATTTCTGCAAGTTCAGCACCATAGAAACCGGTTGTCATCATGTCGGAAATCATTACGGCTTGGTCAAGTGAAACGTTGTCAGGCAAGTGTGCAAGGTTACCGTCAGCTTGGTTTACATTGAAGTGTTCTGCGAATGTTCCGTCCTTGAATGTAATGAAGCTCATACCTGTTCCCATTCCGTAACAGTGTTGGCCGAATCCTTGTTGGCCTGGAACAGTGAGCCAGTCAGGAGTAATTGCAGGTACGATTACGCGGTCACCTGGTTTGAAGTCTTTTACATGGCTTCCTACCTCTTCAACGATACCGGTGGATTCGTGTCCGAGAATCCTGTTTGGCGCATCGCTCATGTATGCGTTTCCCCAAACGATGTGAACGTCTGAAGTACATGGTGCAAGTGCAATAGGTTTGACGATTGCATCATATGGTCCGCATTCAGGTTTGTCCTTTTCTACCCAGTCCATTACGTCTTGATCGATTCTTGCTAGTCCTTTCATGTTTTTAACTCCAAATTTATTTTTTAAAGGTTGACTATTTAAAAAAAAATATATTCAAATGAAATCAGAAATTATTTTCATTAAATAACCCCATCACACCGAATATAATCAACTATGGTTATATGTCTAATTTTGAAGTTATTTAAATCTTGCCAATTGAATTAAAAAATATTCAACATATAATGAAAATTTTATTAAATTAACATTTTAGTTCAAAAATTATAAAAAAATATTAAAAAATAAGATAAGATTAACCAAATTTGTACATTTCAATGTGCGAATATGAAAAGACATATCCGCAATGAAATTATTTCAATGAAAATAAGTTATTTTTATAGTTTTCAACAAAATATCTTATGTTTTTTCTACCTTTTGTTGTAAATGTATGGCCTTCCCTTGAAAGCATTTCCTTTTGGTATTCAATTCCGCCGGGATATTTCGGATTCAGTTCCCCGTCCTTTTTTAGGGTTCTCCAAAATGGAATCCTGTCATCCTGCCTTTCACAGCTTGCCTGGGCTGCAAGTGATATGAATATTCCGGCTGTCATAGGGCATGTGAATTCTGCCCCGTGCTTATCTGCGAGAAATTGTCTGATTTCCACTGCAGTGATTAGCTTGCCTTCGGGAACCTGAGCCATGATGTCATTGTATTCGATTGGCGGGGCTATCAGCATCTGATTTCCACCATATATGTCAATCGATCTTTCGTCGTCGATTTCAATTATTTTCGGCATATCCTTAGAGTCTTTTAATTTTTCGTTGAAAGATTTGCGAGCCATAATTTCACCTTTAAAAGTTTAGTATAACTATTGGAAATTATAGTATATAAACTTTGATTAACTGATTAGTCAATTTTAAAAAAAATAAAAAAAAGTAGGAGATTTATGAATCCCCTTTTATATTTAGATTTCTACCCTATGGAATTATGCCAATCCATAGTCTAGTGTTGTTCTTACTACTGTTATGGTTTCACTTGTACCAGAGTATTTGGTGTTTCCTGAATAGGAACTTGTTAGAACATATGCTCCAGGAACTAAATCATCGACTGCGAGTTTAGCAAAACCGTTAGCATCAGTTTTCACAATGTTTTTGACACCGTTGATTTCAATACCCACAGTAGCACCTTTAATAAACTGACTGGTTTCATTATTCATTACCATAACTACTATCTCATTGTCTTCCACATCATAAGCGGCTGAAATGTCAGTTGCTGTTTTATTTACTTCACCAAATACTGACCTAACAGATCCGAAATATTTTGCGTTTCCGGCATATGAAACAGTTACTTTAAATGAACTTAGATCATAACCGTCAAGAGATAGTCTAGCCATACCTTTAGCGTCTGTTACCACGAGAGTTTTAACTTTATTTATGACAAAACCAACGGTACCTCCTTTAACATAATCAAAGGTATAATCGTTGAATAAAGTAGCAACTATTTCATTGCTTTGGCTGTCATAATATGCATTGATATGGGTGGATATTTTGTTTACAACCACAGTAATGGTTTTACTTGCACGGTTATATTTGCTATTTCCATTGTAGGAAACAACAACACTGTAAGTATCTGGAGCTAAACCGGAGATAGTCACTTTAGCCAAACCATTAGCATCAGTTTTAGCAGTGTAAGTTGTGCCGTTAATTTTAAATCCTACAGTAGCGCCTTTAACTGATTGATTATTCTCATGATTGACTAAGAAAGCACCTAACTCAACATCGCCATATCTATTGAAAAGGTCTTCAACAAGAATATCCACATTATCTTTAGAAGTTATGACCTGAATACTGGTGCTGGATGGATTATACTTGGTACCTCCATTAAAGGTAACAGTAGCTGTATAAGTTCCCTGAGCTAAATCCGCAGTAGATAACTTAACTTGACCATTGGCATCAGTAACAAGCTTATAGGTCACGCCATCAAGTTTAACCCTTAAAGTGAATCCTTTAATAGGTTGGCCTGTAGCATCATTAGTTAAAGTAGCAACTAATTCTTTAGCATCCTTATTATAATCAGCTGAAACTGTTGTGTTTGCTTTAATAATGAATTTAACAGAGTCTTTAGAAGGATAATACTTGTTATAACCGCCATAAGAGACAGTTGCAGTATAAGTTCCAGGAGCTAAATCCGCTGTAGAAATTTCAGCTTGACCTTTGGAATTAGTTTTAATGGCATATTTTTCACCATTTATTGAAAACTTGACTGTTGCAGACTTAAGAGGTTGACCAGTCACATTATTGGTTAAAGTAGCAATCACTTTCATTGCATCAGAGTCATAAACGGCAGATAAAGCAGTGTTTATACCAATGTCTTTAGATGTTACAATGATTTGTGGTAATGCCAAGATTGTTGAGCCAGTAGCAACAAATGAAATTGAGTTACTCTCATCAAGTAAACCGGTTACATCAGCAGTGAACAAATCAGTAGTCTGACTAGTTCCATTCCAAACATCACTGTAAACATTGCCGTTGAATACAATATCAGACTCATAAGCTTGAGCACCAGCAGCTAAAACATAAAATATAGCATTATCAAATTCAGTGGAGCCAACGATTATTGTAGTATCTGATTTTACAGTTCTATCCGCAACATTATTAGTGACTGAAAGTAAATCAGCACCGTTCAAAATAGAAACTGTCTTAGTAATTTTACTGCCCGCAGTGTTGTACATGTATATTAATGCACTTGGATAAACTGCAGGAGTAGGATTAACCTTATTTAAAACAAAGGAATTGTCACCAACGCCAATTAAATCGCTAACATTATAAATTAAAACACCATAACCGTATCGGCCGTAGTTACCTAAATTACTTTGATCCCTATACCAAGCAATTGGGGCAACACTAGCACCATTGAAGGTCACGTCAAACATGTCCATGCCTTCAGTGTAAGATTTAGCGTTGAACCAATTATAAGGAACATAAACAAATGCATCAGTAATTGTTGATTTGCTGTTTAAGTCGATTGCCCAGTTATCTGTCCTGTTCATGGCACTGGCACTTAAATAAGAACTAGCATCTTTAACATCAATGACAAAATCACCAGTGACGGTGATAGGGGCAATTTCTTCAAATCCAGTTACATTATATTCAAAGTCATAACCTAAATTACCATTATACAAAACAGGGAAACTTGCATCTTGAGCTGTTACCAAAACATCATTGTAGTATAATTCAACAGTATACATGGCCAGATTATTATCAGCACCGTTAACAGTTGATGCATCAAGAGGTCGGATAGTAGGATCAGTTAATAAAATTCCTGTTGTACCTTCAACTAAAGTAATATTTTTCTCATCTACTGCATCACCATCTGAATATAACTTAATAGTGTAATTGCCTGGTTTTGTGGATTTGACATTAATAACTAAGGTATTATTAGTTCCAGCATAGGCGCTAGGAACACTGGTATATTCCGGAATTATTGAAATCTCAGGAGCATATCTGTTAATAGTTAAAACAGAAAGAACATTTTTGATTGAACCGTAAGCGCTGGTTCCGGCATAAAAAACATTCAAATCATTTTTTTGAGTTGGTTCAATTACATCGGTTACATTCCATTCATTGTATTGATAATAAGTACCTGTCTCATGAACATCAGCATCGCCTAAAAACTCATCATTAATCATGTAATTTCCGTCACCACTTGAAAGGACAACATTTTTCAAATTAGCATCAGTGAAAAGAGTTACATCATCAGTGTCAAAGGTGACTGTAACATTAGTTTTACTCCAAAGTTGGTCATCATTAATCCAATAACTAATTAAATCATCATCACCATCATCATAAGCCAAAACCAATGCAATCAATTTAATTCTACCATCAAATTGCCTGCCATCCATTGCAAAAGTAGAAACATCAATGTTCAACTCGGTTCCATTCAAGCCATATAATAAATCAGTTATATTATAATAAATCATATAATCAGAATAGCATTTAGTGGTGTGGTCATTTACATAGTAAACAGTTCCATCAGTACTGCCATCCGCAGTCCACAATGATTCGGAGTATTTACCAATAGCATCGCCTGCAGTAATGGTAATGTTAGCATTAGCGCCATAATTGTTATTAGCGCTACCTGAATAAACATTCACATAAACATCAGCACTCTTAATGTCTGTAGCATCAGAAGGAATATCATAAATAAGCATACCAGTTGTATTCCAAGGATTTACAGCTACAACATCTACACCACCTGAAACAGTGTTTTCCTGAGTTATAACATTAGTAATAATCAAAACTGATAAAGCATTTTTGATTGAACCATAGGCGCTGCTTCCAGCATAAATAACATCCAAATCAGTTTTCTGTTCCGGTTCAATGAGATCAGTTACATCCCATTCATTGTATTGATAATAATTGCCTGACTCATGAACATCAGCATCACCTAAAAACTCATCATTCAATTTATAACTGCCGTCAGCACTTGAAAGGACAACATTAACCAAATCAGCTTCTGTTAACCAAAGTATATCCTCTGTGTCAAAGGTGATTGTGACATTAGTTTTACTCCACAGTTGCTCATCATTAATCCAGTAACCAATGAAATCATTATCGCCATCATCATAAGCTAAAACCAATGCAATCAATTTAATTCTACCGTCAAAAGTCTTGTTATCCATTTCGAAAGTGGAAACGTCAATGCTCAACTCGGTTCCATTCAAGCCATATACTAAACTGGTTATATCATAATGAATCATATAATCAGAATAGCATTTAGTGGTGTGGTCATTTACAACATAAACGGTTCCGTCGGAACTGCCTTCCTCAGTCCATAACACTTCACTGTATTTAGCATTTTTACCGCCTGCTTTAACAGTAATGTTGGCATTAGCACCATAATTGTTTTTAGCACTGCCAGAATAAACATTCACGTATACATCAGCACTCCTAATTGATATAGCATCAGAAGGAATATCATAACTAAGCATACCAGTTGTATTCCAAGGATTTACGGCTACAACATCAACGCCACCTGAAACTATATTATCCTGGTCCATACCGTTACCTATAACTAAAACAGATAAAGCATTTTTGATTGAGCCATAGGCACTGCTTCCAGCATAAATAACATCCAAATCAGTTTTCTGTTCAGGTTCAATGAGATCAGTTACATCCCATTCATTGTATTGGTAATAATTACCTGACTCATGAATATCAGCATCGCCTAAAAACTCATCATTAAATTTATAACTGCCGTCAGCACTTGAAAGGACAACATTAACCAAACTGGCTTCTGTAAAGTCAGTTACACTATCGGTATCGAAAGTAATAGTGACATTGGTTTTACTCCACAATTGGTCATCATTAATCCAATAATTAATTACATCATCATCACCATCATCATAAGCCAAAACCAATGCAATCAATTTAATTCTACCGTCAAAAGTCTTATTATCCATTTCGAAAGTGGAAACATCAATATTTAAATCAGTTCCTTTTAAACCATCTAACATTGATGTTACATCATAATGAATCATATAATCAGAATAGCATTTTGTAGTGTGGTCATTTACAGTGTAAACAGTTCCATCAGAACTACCTTCCTCAATCCATAATAATTCACTATATTCTGCATTCTTATCCCCTGCAGTAATGGTAATGTTAGCATTAGCACCATAAGTATTCTTAGCACTACCGCCATAAACATTCACATACACATCCGCACTCCTAATTGTTGTTGCATCTGAAGGAATATCATAACTAAGCACGCCAGTCGTATTCCAAGGATTTTCAGTGACTACATCGACTCCACCGGAAACAGTGCCTGAATCCGCGAAAACAACAGTAGTACTGTTAGACACAATTGCATCATCCGCATCTTGAGCAGATACCGCACCAATTGAGAGAACGATTATGAAAAGAAAAACAGATATAAATAAACATTTTTTATTAACCATATTATCTCCCATTGTAATATTTCATCGTACAAAAATTTAACTTGAAGTAATAAAATATATTTAATATTTATTATTCATGTTAGTACAATAATAGTTTAAAGTAATAATAATATATACTTTTCTAAAAAGTTTTCAAAAAGATAAATAATATGGGAAAAAATAAAAAAAAGGATAAAATTGATGTAAAAAAAGTACTAATCTTCAACCATTATAAGCTTTCCCGTTGAAGGATCCTTATATACTTTACCCATTTCCATATAGCCTTGACCAGAACTATCAGAAGTATCAGGAGTTTCATTTAAGACCTGTCCCTCTGAAACTTCCTTTACATTGTCAGAAGACGCATCTAAAGGCTGCTGGTCATTGTTTTGAAATACAACACTTTGCATATTCCAACTTATAACAACAAAAATCAGCAAACCGACAGCTATTACAAGCATTGCATCAACAAGGTTTGTAGTCCCTGCCATCGGGTCTTCTTCGCCTTCTGAAAACCTTTTTCGACCTTTTTCACGAACCATAACAAAAACCCCTTATTGACTTAATTTATCAAGCAATGCATCTGCCAATGCATCCAAGTTAGATAGATACTCTTCATACCATCTGCGCCTTACTTTAGATACAAAGTAAGCTACAGCACCGGCACCAATACCTACAACGGTCGTATCGAATGCAACAATTATGGCACTGGCAAGAGTATTAACATCACCTGCACCTAAAGCGGCAAGCCCCGGACCCATAGGTATCAATGTACCCATTAAACCTAATGTCGGCCCAATACGTGTAACGACATCTGTTTTTTCAATTGTTTTTGTAAAGTTATTTTCTTCAAATTCTATTAATTTCTTAGCTAAAGCATGCCTGGAATCAGGTGTTAAAGAACTTGAACGCAATATTTTAATCAATACAACTTTTTGAGAGTTGTAAATCTTTGCATTTTCAATAATATTCTTAATTTCTTCTAAAGAGCCTGCATTAGAAATCGAATAAATCAGCTGTTCTATAATATCCGGAGTGATTTTCTTTCTTGAAGTGTATTCTGAAATAAGCCCCCCAATAGCTAAAACTGCAAACACTGCAAAGATTACCAAAAAGATAATTACAGGAATTTGCAGGCTTTGGGAAATCATATTTAAGCTTGAAGTTAATATATCACTGCCGGGAATTGTAGATACCATTAAATCACCTAATTAAAATTACTGTTTCTCCTTGAGATTATTCCGCCAATTGCGATGATTGCAAGAAATACAATCAATGTTCCAATTAAAGAATATGGAGAGGATATTGTTATTCCATCCATCGGATTTTGAATCATAGCTGTAATATTCGGTAAAAACAATGCTGATAACAAGAAATAAATTCCTAAAAAGAACATGAAATTACCTAAAACAATCGGATATGGTTTATTTATAAACTTAACAATATAATTGGATGCGAAGTAAGTTAAAACAATAGTTAAAACCAATGCTCCGGCTACAACTAAACTTAAATCCATGAGCCCCAATCCTACAGTCGGAGCCACAAGCATTATACTCACAATAATTGATCCAAAGCAGCACGGGCATGGTGCTACAACAGCCATACAAGTAGCTGCAGTAGTATTTCTTTCAAACACCTTATATTCCCTTATTGTGAATATGCCTGCTAAAATCATGATTAAAGCCATAATCAGGAAAAATTCAAAATTATAAGTATAAATCAAATCTGTAATCTGTTGTGTGAAATGTGAAGAGATTTCAGTCAATATCAATACTCCACCACCATAGCCAACTGAAACCATTGCCAAATATTTTCTGGACATATTGGCAAGGCCAGTTGCAAGCCCTAACTTAATTCCAAAAATTAAAACAGCAGATAAAATCCCCAACTGCCATAACATATTAATTGCATCCATTTAAACACCTATAATTTCTCATTGAAAAGCTTATCCAAATCCTGATTTTTATCAATATCATTATTGTCTCTAAAGTATCCTACCGCTACAACCATAATCAAACATAAAATTGCCAAAACAGCCACTATTGACAATCCAACCTCACTTGCAGACTGGGAAGTGATCGGATTGATTTCAATAGCTTTTTTAACATCAGCTCCCTGAGATGATGAACTGCCTGCCTCAGATGTTTCAGTTCCTTCGCCCACATTTGAAAATGCATCGCCCTGACTGTCTCCATTCTGAATGACATCATCATTTGTTGAAGTCGAATTTGATTTGACTGTTGAAGATGATGTGGACCCTTCAACAGGATTTTGGGTTGAAGCTTCATTTTGATTATCACTGGTTTGAGATTCAGGAACAACAGTTGACTGTGTATTATTTAAGAATACCGGATTTTTAGTAGCATCATATAATTTAGGAAGCAATTGAGCTAGAATATCCGGGTTTACATATTGAACAGCCCATTGCATCATTGCCAGATTACCGCAGCTGCAATCACAGCATGCAACTCCATTTTGAACTGTTGCCTGTGCCCAGGTATTTGCAATATCCCTTACTGTGGCCTCATTGGCATTCCAATATCCGTCATGGATTGTTGTAAGCATTGTTCCACTCATGGAAATAAGCGAATAAGCATTATTTCCGCTCATTAACCAGTCTTTAACTCCTAAACCATATTTATCATTGTAATATGTATTGTAAACCCTATTCCATAAATCATCCGTAACTGCAGAAGGCCTTGTAATTTGCCAGCCATGCAAGTTGCTTACAAACTTATTTGACATATAACGGGCCCCGCTGTAACCCTCACCCATCATTCCGCTAATCCAATCCGGATTATCATATCTTGCAGCGATTTCCTTATACATCACCTCTTCTAGGGATGAGATATACGCAGTATTCTTATTGGCATACATCAAAACATTGAATTTAGGAGCGTTTCCTGAAATTTCTTCCACAGTCATTGACAGACCGCCCCAGTAATCAAAGAAGTCATCGTTGTCAAGCACACCATACTGATTGGTATTACGACTTGCCACAATTGTATCTGAGTTTGATAGCGCCCTTAAGAAAACCAATGGGTTTGTATCACCCCAGTAGTTTTTGGAATACATGTTTCCCATTCTTCCAAGGTAGAAGTCGGCAAGTTCACTGGTTTCATTCCAAGTCCATGACATTGATACCAATTTGGATATTCCTGCACCATAATCCCCATTTGGCGGTGCGAAAATTCTTGTAATTGCACACTCTCCGGCATAGGTTGCATTATATCCCACACTCAAATAGTATAATGTATCCTCAATCCAATGCTGTGCAACATAATTAGATTCTAAAGGCTCATTTGAAACCCCATAATAATTAATGCTTTCCATTACTCCTGCAAGGGCCTCTTTCAGTTCTGAGCCATGTTCCGAATTCATCAATGTTGCATTCCTGATTAATGTTTGGTATGACCTGGCCAATGTTACCCTGAATGCATTATCAAGAAGTACTGCCTGTGAGGAGTACAAGTCCCTAAATAGGCCACTTGTAATTACAGTTACATCTATTCTTTTGTTTGACCATCCGTCCGGGCGAGTCAAATCTTTTAATTTGATAACTTCAGGCATTGCCCCTACCTTTTTACCAGTAGGATTTCCCTCATCATCGTAACCTGCACTTGATGAATCTGTCCAAACAGGTTTCATGCCCAAAAGATAAAGAACTGCTGAAACCAAAGCACCGTCATCCCTTGCAGTTTCGACACACCAGATTCCCATTATGATTTTTTCAGTAGTGTCATTCAAATCGGAAAGTGTCAATAAAGCCAGGGTTTTTGCATATTCCCATGCATCCTTTGTCGGAAGCTCTGATGATTGGTCTTGGAACATGTTAGTCCCTGTTGGAAGAACGGACGGCTTGACAACAACCTCCCCGCCTTCACCAATTGGTATGTATCTGCCATTTAAGCCATCAAGCATTGAATTCAATTCATTTGCAACGCTGAAATTAATAAGGTCAATGTAATTTTTAGCCAAATTGAGGCAAGCTCTGAATGTCGGATTGTCAAATTTGTCATTTTCAGCAATCAATACACTGTTTACAGTATCGACATCCCAATAAATCAACGCTTTTGTGATATCATAAGATTTATTTAATATGAATTCCCTTTCAAGTGCAGACAATTCGCTGTAAGACTTTGAGAAGTAATAGTCTGAAAGTTCTGTGAATAGATTTATAACTCCACCGTTGTTTTCCAGCACATAATCATAGGACATCATTGCAGAAACCGTACTCGCC
Source organism: Methanobrevibacter sp. (assembly GCF_045126245.1). Classification (GTDB taxonomy): domain Archaea; phylum Methanobacteriota; class Methanobacteria; order Methanobacteriales; family Methanobacteriaceae; genus Methanocatella. The sequence goes on from NZ_JBGVOG010000053.1 coordinate 16,048, forward strand.
AAATCGTTCTCATTCCAGAATTCACCTAATGCATGAAGTCCCAAAGGATACAATGTAGATTGCATTTCAACTAAGAAATTATTGACCCTATCTATAAGTAAATTGCTTGACATATTCATAACTTCATCTTTTGTAAGGCCAATGTTCATAGAATAGTCATTTTCAATAATTAACTCACGTAATTGATCAGCTGTTTCCTCATTGGGATCGTTTTTATAGTCATTGATTAAACTAGCTGCAGCAGTCAAATTGGAATATATGTGAGTGTAAGACATCGGAGAAGTCAAGTGTGAAATCATGACGGCAAAACCTCTTCTTTTTGCCTGAATGGCTTCTCCCAAACCGTCGACAATATAGAAATATACTTGAGGAACATCTCCGACAACAACAGACCCGTAATCTGTTGCAGACAACAGGATTTCCTTTCCAGGCAGCCATTCATGTGTAGCATGCCTTCCCACAAACACCATTGCATTAGAATACTTGGTTTGCATGTAATAATAAGCCGCCAGATATTGATGTGTAGGTGCAACAGCTGTACAGTGATAAAGGTTTTCAATGTCGGATTCCCAACCCCTTTGAGGTTCAGGCGCTATGAATATATTTCCAAAAGTCAATCCAGGAATGACAAAATAATATGAACCGTTACGATTTACAACCATCACATCTCCAGGGCTGTCACCCCAACCGTTAAGACCGGAGACATTTAATTGTTTAAACTCATCAGAGTACTGTAAAAACAGATTAAAGTAATCAAAATTTTTAGTTTGTGTGAAATTTTTTAATGCAGACACTATATTGGTCAAAACTACTTTTGATTCTTCAGCTTTTTCCTCAGGAAGCAAAGCGACAATCTGATTGAACCAGTCATCGATTGTATCCCCAATTGTTACAGTGTAATCAAGCTCAACAGCTCTTTTTGAAAGCTCACCAATATATGCAACAGGCCCTTCACGAACCTGTATCTTAACAATCTCATCCAAAGAGTTGAACCATTCTGTATATTCATCGACTGATAAAAGGGTAACGCCTGACTGATTGGCTAACTTTTCAAGCTCGCCTGGAGCCCATGTGGCTACATTGATACCGCATTTCAACATCAAATCTTCAAGTTCACTTACATTTGAAGGCAAATCCCCAACATAATAACCGGAATCTTTTAAAGTATGGAGAATATTATAGATACTTTTGATTGTGTCCAGGTAACTGGATCCGATATTCTGCTTTCCCGGAGGATAGTTATAATAAATTATTGAGATTAGCTTATCTTCATTGGAAGTGTATTTCAAATCCACCCAGGAATCAATTCTATCGGTCAAAAGGTCAATATTTCTCTCATAAGGGACATATGTGGTAATCCTTGCCCCGGTTAAATTAGAAATATAGCTGGATTGACCTCCAACATATGTTGCATCAATGATTCCTTGAGTTTCAGCTATTGTAATGTGCCACCATTTATCACTTTTTTCTGTAGTCAGGCCTGTTGAACCCAACTCCCACATTTCATTTGAAACATAGTCAGAGTGAACAGCCCTGAAAACCGGAACTCCCAACTCTTCAAAAAAGTCAACGGCCTTTGAAAAGTTTTCGCCGCCTACACCATAAGCAACCATGGAAATAATTCCGTCAACATAAGTGTCAAAATTAGAGGAATTCAATAAGAATCCTGATATGTCGTTGCCTGCACTGGTCCAAGACTCGACCATGACCCTTAACTGTTCGGCGGATCCTCCCGCTGCATAAACCGGAATTACATTATAACCCTTTGATTCTAATGACTCTATTAATGAATTGACTGGATGTAACTGTTGAGAAAGGATGTACATTGTACTTTCCAAAATCCCTATTGTGCGTGTTCTTGATGAATCAAAATAAGTGGCGACATATTCATCTAGGGAATACCATCTATCACGATAAATCCCATAGTTTTTAGTGCCTGTAAAATTCGGAAGATTATATGAAAAATCATAACCCAAATAATTTAAAGTGAATAAAATCTGATTCTTAAGATTATCCCTGTCATTTATATCTTTGTAGAGAACTAATTGATTGAAAACATCATTGAACTTTAACCCTTCACTATTAATGTAGCTGTTAATATCGTTGTATGAATTTCCCCTTTTTGTATTTTTAAAATAATCAATTAACTCTTCATTGGTGTATGATAAGAATATTTTTTGATAATTCAGAGTATTGTTTCTAATTAAGTTAATGGAACTGGAACCTGAATTCAGATTACCTGAAGGGAGTTCCAATATCAAAAACAGTTCTTTGTTGGATAAATCAGGGTACTTGCCTAAAAGATTTGTCAAAACAGAATCTACATCAGTACTTATCCATTCACCAATGAACGCATCGGAAGATGAAAACAAAGAATACAGTTCATCTTCATCCATATCCTTTACCTGTTCTCCGCTTCTCAGGACAATATTAAAGCCAGATAAGTTTTCCGCATTATAAATATCATCACTTGCAGAGTCTAGAATATTAGTTCCAGGACTATCAGAAATTATAAACAGCGTTTTATTTAGATTACTGTTGCTTAAATTAGCTACAGCTAACCCTTCCTGAACATTATCCGCATTATCCAAACTGTAATCCGGTGAAGCAAAACTGACCGGAACCAATACTAAAAAAGATAATACAATGAATATTATGAACAACTTCTTATAATTTCTCACAAAAATCCCTTCATCTTACAATATATAATATTTATTAAAAAGATAATAATAAACTTTTATATTAAAAGTATTACTAATTAGTTAAAAATCATATGAAAAGTATTACTTTTAAAAAATGCGAAAAATATTACGGCCAATCTAGAAAAAAAATAAAAAAAGTAGGAGATTAATGAATCCCCTTTTAAATTTTTACAACGCTTCTTGTTTCTGTTGTTGCTGTGTATTTGATGTTTCCAGAGTATGAGCTGACAACAGTGTATACGTTTGGAATCCGGTCAGCTAGAGAAACTTTTGCCTGGCCGTTGGAATCTGTTTTTAAGGTGTTTCTAACATTGTTTACAACAATGCTTACAGTACCGCCGATAATTGGTTTGTCTGTTTCTGTGTTTATTAAAGTGGCGACTACTTCATTGCTTTCCTTGTTGTATTGTGCGGATATGCATGAAATCACTTTGTTTTCGACTGGAGTGATTGTTCTGCCTGTTGCGAAGTATTTGGTGTTTCCTGCATATGATGCGTATGCTGTGAAAGTGGTTGGATCCACATTTCCTAGTGAAAGTCTTGCCTGTCCGTTTTTATCGGTTACGATTATGTTTTTAACGTTGTTGAGGAAAATACCTACTGTACCTCCGTATACTCCTTTTCCAGTTGCTCCATTAATCAGGGTAGCAACAACTTCGTTGGTTTGGCTATCATAGTATAGGTCAAAGCTTGTTGTGATTTTGTTTACAAGTACGTTGAATGTTGCTTTTGCAGGGTTGTATTTGGTGTTACCGTTGTAGGTTACGGTTGTTTCGTAGTTTCCAGGGTTCAATCCTGTAATGGTTACTGTGGCTTGACCGTTACTATCGGTTTTTGCGCTGTATGATTTGCCGTTGAATTTAAATCCGACTGTAGCGCCGACAATTCCTTTACCGGTTGCATAGTTGATTAAAGTAGCAGTCAAATTGACATCACTGCTGTATTCGACGGAAATGTCTTCGACTATGAAGAATCCATCAATCTTAACTTCAATGTCAAGAGTTGCCCAAGATAAACTATCTCTATTGCCGATAAATAATATTGTTGCGGTGTATTGTCCTGGAGTTAAATCTCTTGTAGAGACAGTAGCTTGACCGTCGGAGTTGGTTTTGACAGTGTATTCATTAGGATTATCGTTATAATCATCAGAATCATCAGAATTATCAGAATCATCATAATCATTACCAAAACTTACGATAAGCTCAGCACCATTGATTCCTTTACCAGTAGCTTTATTAACCAAAGTTGCAGTTAATATACCGTCCTTGTAGACGGCTGAAAGTTCAGTGGACACACCAATGATTACATCCATACTAGCATCGGC
>NZ_JBGVOG010000054.1:0-10544 GCF_045126245.1 Methanobrevibacter sp.
ATTTTAATTTGCATGGCGATCCCTGTATTTTATGGTGGGACTGGACTCGCGATGTTTTTAGTCTTGATATTGGCTATTCTTCCATTGCTTTATTTATATTACATTTTCAACCTGAAGCAGTATGTAAGTAAAAGTTCAGGAAAAGTATCCTCATCCAAGACAGTTAAAACCACTCAAAGTAAAAGAATTGAAAGCCCGTCTGAAGGTCTTGAATCTCTTAAGAAATACACAAAAGAGGTTGAGGAGTTAAGGGATGTATTTGACAAGAAAGAGGAAACCGTTAGAAACTTAATTGAAAAACGTTTCAAACCGCCCCAAATCACTTACGATAGATTCATGTCAACTATCGACAAGTCACATGATCTGTTTTACAGTGAAGCGGACGGTGCATTGAACATTGCTAAACTGGCTGTTGAGGACACTCCAAGAGTGGAGGCCGAACTTGACAGCAAGATAAATACATTAAATTCAATCATTGACCAGATTGAAGATTTGACCAATGAACTTGTCATTAATATAAGCTCTGATGATAAATCACATGATGAGGTCAAAAGTCTGATTGATGATATGGAAAACCTGATTGATTCAGTTAAGGAATACGAGTGATTGAAATGACAAAACGTTGCCCAAAGTGTGGAAAGGAAATACCTGACGAATCAAATTACTGTTTGTCATGCGGATGCCACATAAACAATAAGGATAGCCCTTCAAAAAGGTCTGACATATTTTCAAACGGTAAGATATTTCTCGCATTGATATTTGTTGTGCTTGTTGTAGGCGGATTGCTGATATTTTCAATGATGGGCAATAATGACGATTCCGGGGTTGATGATTTAACCAGAGAGGCCAATGAATTTTCATTGACCATCAGTGACGTCACTGGATTTTATAATGATGAAAGTGATGATTATTTTTATTGGGTAGATGTATTGTTCCAAAAGGTACCTTCCAATAAAAAGGATTATATAGTTAGGACAACTTATCTAGATGAGAATAATAATACTTTAGGTAGAGAAATAGAATCCCTGTCAAATGCTTATTATGACACAGATTATCCTATTTCAGTAGGTTATCATACTTCATATAAATATATTGATGTGGATTCCGTAAAAGTTGAAATTGTTAGGGACGGAACAGTTATCAAAGAATGTTCCTCAAAAGTTGATAAGAATAAATTTAATTTTGATAAACCACAAGACAACGAAACAAAATAAGGTGATATAATGGCTGAATTTTCCTTAGATGTTGATGAAATAAAAAAAGATGTCGAAACTACTCTTAAAGAGGAAGAAGAAAAATTAGAAAATTCCAATCTTAAAGATAAAGCTAGTGAAAATGCTGTTGCAATTTTTGAAGCTGATTTAAATAATCCGACTGAAAGAGAAGGAATCCTAAAACCATTGGAAAGCTTCGGTATGGAAGACATGTCCAGAGCAGCCTCTAGAAATGAGCTTTTGGCCACCAGATTTGTCGACATAAACAAAGGGGGCAAGGAAGCGGAAAACATTGGAGATAAACTCTCTGAACTTGACAGGCAAATGAAGGACTTGGATCCAAGCAAGGTTGACTTCACCAAAAAAGGATTTTTAGGAGATTTGATGAATCCTGTTCGCAAATACTTTGCAAAATATGAAAAGGCAGAAACCGCCATTTCAAACATCATAGACTCATTGGACCACAGCGGTAAAGTTCTGCAAAATGATAACGTTACCTTATTGAGCGAAGAAAACTATCTGAGGGAAGTCACAAATAAGCTTCTTGCAGATATCGAGCTTGGTAAACAGATGGACGAGTCCATCGAAATGCAAATCCAACAGGCTGAAATTGATGGTGTTGAACAGGATAAAATCGCATTTGTCCGTGAAGAGATCTTGTTCCCTCTCAGACAAAGGATTATGGACATGCAACAGATGATTGTAGTCAATCAACAAGGAATCGTTTCACTCAATGTTATCAGGAGAAACAATAAGGAGCTAATTCGTGGAGTTAATAGGGCTAAAAATGTTACAGTATCCGCATTAAGAACCGGTGTGATGGTTGCAAGTGCTTTATATGACCAGAAAATCGTAATGGATAAGATTAATATTTTAAATGCAACTACAGAAAACATCATTGAAACAACTTCCCGCATGCTTAAGGAACAGGGCAGTGAAATTCAAAAGCACAGTGCTGAGACTATGATTTCACCTGATGTTTTGAAAGCGTCATTTGCAGAAGCCCTTTCAGCTATTGAGGATGTGAGCACCTATAAGGAGCAAGCTCTTCCTAAGATGAAAGAGACAATATTGATGTTCAGTGACATGGCCCATGAAGGCCAGAAGGTCGTTGAAAAAATCGAAACTAAAAATACCGATGCATTAGAATAAATATTGATAATTATGGATACCTTTGAAAAAATTAAAAAATCATGGTGGGTTTTGTTCCCATTAACATTTATATTTCCAGGATTTGGTTTTATCTACATAGGATTGAAGGCCTCAAACAAAAACTGGATAATAGAGGGAATTACCTATGAAATGCCTTGGCTTTTTTATTTCATAGCTTGCAGTATGTTTCCTGCAGAAATAATGGTACGTTATTATATATGGTTGTTACTTCTAGCAGCCTTCATAGCTTTAGTCAGGTCAATCATGGTTGCCTTAAAGCTTATAGAGGTATATGAGAAAAATAATGTTCCAAGGGTAACTGCAACCACAACTTCAGGTGGCTCCACTACTGCTGAAAACAAAAAAGGCAGTGATTCCAATTGGTCTAATTGCTGTGGTTGTTTGATTGCCATATTCATAATATTTGCAATAATTTCAATTCTTTAGAATGATTGATTAAATCATTCTCTATTTTTTTTAATAAAATTTATTTAAATCAAAACCTATAGTATACCTTATGAAATTAGTTGTCCAAAGAGTTACAAATGCGAGTGTTGAAGTTGATGGGAAAACCGTTGGCGAGATCGGTGAAGGATTAATGGTTCTGGTTGGCTTTGGAGTTAACGATACCACCAAAGAGGCTGATTATTTGGCAAAAAAATTGGTGAAATTAAGAATCTTTCAAGACGAAAACGGAAGAATGAACAAATCCGTTAAAGACATCAACGGCAAACTGTTGCTAGTTCCCCAATTCACTTTGTATGGTTCTACCAAAAAGAACAGGCCATCATTTCACAATGCATTAAACCCGGATGAGGCAACCGAATTGTTTGATTATTTCACAAATCAGTGCCGCCAAAGCATTGATGTTGAAACAGGCGAATTTGGAGCATATATGAAAGTCAGCCTGCTGAACAATGGTCCTGTAACAATACTGCTTGAAAAGGAATTTGAGGATTAGAATAGTTTTTCGCCGCTGTACTCGTTTTCCTCTGTGTATATTCTGATTAAGGTATCTACGGTGTCATCATACATCAGCCGGTATCCTATTGCCCCGCCGGCCTTGGATTCAACATTGTTTATTGAAGTGTCGCTGAATTCACCGCAATTGTTAATGATGTACCACATTCCATGTGGAGTATAGATGAAAAGCTCTCCTTCTCCGTTTTCAGCGCCATTCTTAAAGCTGTCCTGCGGGTCATATATTTTTGTTGAATGAATGGCTAATCTGGAGAGGTCCTGTTTTGGGTGAGTCCCTGTCTTTTTGAATAGAATATTTAACCAGTTATATGCATTGTCCTTAAGATTTGCTTTGGCCACAGGATCTTCAAAGGCCTTTTTGATTTTATCCTGTCTTTTTTCAAGGGTGTTTTCAATTCCAAGAATCTCCTCTACTTTTGCAACATCCTTTTCAAGGCACCTGTATCCTTCTGGCCTTCCGGTAACCTTGACGATGCCGTCAACAAAATCCTTTCTTCTGAAATCCCTCATATAGGGTTTGACCTTTTCAAAATCTTCATCAGGTATCCTTTGGTTTAAGCCGTATAAATATCCGTATTCATTGGCGTCATAGCATTTGGTTTCCAGTTTCAATTCTTTTTTATCTTCCATTTTAACCACATTCTTAAGTGTTAATATTATTTAATAGTGAATAGACATAATATATTTTATGGGAATATTAGACAAGGTTTTCAACAGAAAATCAGATGAAAAAGCTAAAAGGGAAGTTGGAGACAGCTTCGATAAGAATGATGCCGATGAAATTTTTGACATGCTTGACAAATTGGATACAAAAGAGGCCAAGAAATTAAGCAAAAATATGCAAAAGGAAGTTGATTTAACCAAAGAGGTTTCCAATTTATTGAAAGAGGCCAAAAAGACAAATTCCATTGAACTGTTTGAAAAGGTATTGGTGCTTCAGCCTGAAAATGCCGAAGCATATGAAGGCCTTGCCAATATCTATAGGAATAACGGTGATGCGGACAATGAAATAAAGGTCCTTAAAATGGCTGTCCAAAAGATTGACGGCAACAATAAAATAAAAAACAAGCTGATGCAAAGATTAAAGGAATTAAATTAATCTTCGGCAAGCTTTCTCAGGTTTTCGCCTGTCAGGTGGAACACGTTCCAGTCCTTTTGCTCGGCTCCCAATGACAGGTAAAATTCAATGCTGGGTTTGTTCCAGGCCAGACATGTCCATTCAAACCTTCCATAGCCGCGCTCAACTACAATTTCGGCAAGTTTTTTAAGTAGAGCTTTGCCGTAACCTTTTCCACGGTATTCCGGATCAACAAACAGGTCTTCCAGATGAAGGTTAACGTTGGAGATGTATGTTGAAAAGCTTAAGAAAAACAACGCAAATCCTATTTCATTTCCATCTTCAAGTGCAAATATCACTTCCGCCTGATGTTTGTCAAAAATCCATTTTTCCAGTTCATCCTCTGTTGCAATAACTTCATCCAGTCTTTTTTCATAATCGGCTAGCTTTTTAATGAATTCTAAAATCAAGCCAACATCGTCACGGGTTGCATCTCTAAATGTCAATTCAGGCATTGTTTGGTCTCCTTAATTTTTATTAAAGTTTGAAATCTTTTTAAAGAGTTTCCTTGATTTTGATTGATTAAATAATTTTTCATATTCATTTATCTCTTCGACATAACTGCTCATTTTGTCATATGTCATCCATTCAATGTGAACGTCAATTATTTCTGAATCCTTAACGTCCTTTTTGAATGTAAACATGTTATCATAATCAAGTAGATTGTGTCCTTCAAGGTACGGTTTTTTGTTAATTACCAATGAAGTGCAGTCTACCTTTATTTTCATTCTGTTATTGTTCTTATCACGTATGCTTGTGCCTCTAAAGCGCAGATTCACTTTTCCATCATTAATCATTTTCAGCTTCAAGTCAAGCTCGCCCCTATGGCTTTCGATGAAAAATCCATTTCCGGTTTCGTTTGTTAACCATGGAGCTTCATTGATTTGAAGGTACTTGTCAGTGTATTCCACAATATCGATGCTGTTGTTTTTCCCGCCCTCATTTTTCATGTCAAGCCTGATGAATTCATGGCCGTGCAGCTTTTTTAAATAGCGCTTTTTATAGTATTTGACTTTCACTTCAAACTCTTCGCCATCTTCGCACTCCATTGCCATATCAAAGATATATCTGCTGTCATGACTTATATTTGATGTTTCCACATCATCCTTGATTAGGCTGAAATCCTCTTTAATCATTTCAAAGAATTCTTTTTTATAAATGTCGCCGACGGACGAAAACCTGTAGAATGTAATGTCTATTTTCCGGTTTAGGATGGCATCTTTCAGCTCATCGTAATGGCCGTATTCCTTTGCAAGTTCAATAATCATGTCTGAAATTTTGAGAGTGTCTGAAAACTTCAAATCATTTGATGTGGTTATCGATTCATTCCTAACCCTTCTTTTATAGAGGTGCTTATCATGGAAAAGTACTTTATCTGCTTTAAACATTGCCTCAACAAAAAAGGGGTTGTCTTCAAAAATCAGCCCTTCGGGAAATTCCATGTCTGAAATCAGACTCCTCTTGAAAAATTTTCCGGGTGATGAAACGGCTATCTTCACGATTTCCTCGGTTATGTCGTCGTAGTTGAAAACGTTATCATGCACGGTTTCCTTTAGGGAATCCATTTCATAGTAATCTCTAGTGTATAGGGTTCGGGTTTCATCGTCAAAGTTAATCATTTTAAAGATTACCATATCCAAATCGTCTTTTTGACAAAGCCCATATAATTCTTCAAGAGCTTCAATCTCCAAAATGTCATCTGAGTCCATAAAATAGACATATTCTCCTTTAGCACTTTTTAAACCGACATTGCGTGTAAATGCAAGTCCATTGTTTTCTTGGGTAATAATATTGATTCTTGAATCATTCTTTTCGTATTCCTTTAATATCTCCAATGAATTGTCGCTGGATCCATCATCTATGCATATGATTTCCATATCGGTTAATGTCTGGTTGATGATGCTGTCTAAGCACTCTTCAAGATAATCTTCAGTATTATATACCGGTATGATAACAGATACTTTAGTCATTTCAACACTCCATAGATAATTATGTACTTTTTATTTAATTTATATTGCGGATAATAGTAAATTCCTTAATAAAATTTTTTTCTTGTAATGTAAAAGTATTTTTAAAACTTTCATCAGACATTTAACCATGTTTAGAAAAATGAGGCGTCTTGGACAGCAGTTGTCAGATGAAGAATGCATAGATATATTGATTAATGAACCCCGCGGTGTTTTAGCCGTTCTCGGTGATGATGACTATCCGTATGCCGTTCCGTTGAGTCATGTTTATGTTGACGGTAAAATCTATTTTCACGGTGCAAAAACAGGCCATAAGATCGACGCCATAAAAAAGCATTCAAAAGTTTCATATTGCGTTAAAGATAATGGCGTGAAGGAAAAGGACAGTTGGTGGTATACATTCAGAAGTGTCATAGTCTTTGGAAAAATCACCACTTTGGCCGATGATGCAGAAAAGATTGACAAATTGACCCATCTTGGAAACAAGTTCTTTCCAACTCCTGAAGAGACAGTAGATGAGATAAACCGGCTGCTTGACAAGACTGAAGTTTTTGAAATAACTATCGAGCACATGACTGGAAAAGTCGTTAAGGAGAAATGAAAATTTTTTCAAAAATTGATAATAATTGTTGTTATTTCACAATCTCATCTATCATTAGTCATCTTTTAAATCAGATTTTTTGCTTCAACATCATTAAAATAATATTAAATTCTATTAAATTACAGGATTTATTATAACTTTGAATTTAATTAATCATTATTTCGTTTATTTGACATGTTGAAATTGAATAAAAAATATATATTTTTAATTATAAAATATTCCTTATGATTGGAAACGATTGGGACAAAGCACTTGAGGCCGAGTTTGAAAAGGACTACTTTTTAAAAATCAGAGAATTCATAGATGAGGAATACCGGACAAAAACGATTTATCCGCCTTACGATGAGATATTCAATGCATTCAAGCTGACACCACTAAGCAACGTTAAGGTTGTGATTTTGGGCCAGGACCCTTACCACGAAAAGGGTCAGGCTCACGGGCTTGCCTTTTCAACACCTGAAGGACATCCGATACCAAGATCACTAAAAAACATCTTCAAGGAAATAAATGATGAATATGGCTATCCGATTCCAGAGTCAGGATGTCTTGAAAAATGGGCTTGTCAGGGAGTATTTTTGCTAAATACTGTTTTGACTGTAGAGGAGGGCAATGCAAACTCACACAGCAAATGCGGATGGCAAACATTCACAGATAATGTAATTGAAATATTGAATAACCGATCACAGCCAATCGTATTCCTGCTTTGGGGAAAACAGGCTGAAAAGAAAAGGAAACTGATTACAAATCCTAATCATTTGGTGCTGATAACTTCACATCCGTCCCCATTTTCTGCAAGGCGTGGTTTTTTAGGCTCCAATCACTTTAAGTTGGCAAATGAATTTCTTAGCCAGAATGGAGCTGGCAAAATCGATTGGAAGCTGTAATTCATTTCATGACTTTTTTCATTATTGAATACATAACTTTTGCAAAGGCTTTTTTTACAGGATTAAGTTTTACATCCGGAGAAAATTCATGGTTTATCAAGCCGGAAGTTTCCCAATATTTTTTATCTGCCTCAATCGGGTCACTTGATGAGGCCATAGCTCTCCAGACATTATAGTATAGGATATTAATGAATTTTGGGGAATGCATTTTTTCGGATTTGACATCCTCATTGAACTTACGAGAAATCTCATTGATATCCTTTGTCTCCAGTGCGTCCTTTCCACCGCATTTAATAGCTATTTTGTATGTCTTGTTGAATCCCCAATGCCTTAATGTTTCATCAATGTAATTGGCAACTTTCTTTTCTCCGGCTCCTGCAGTTGAGACAAGAACCAATGCCTTTTTGTCAAAGAATCGAGGCCTGTGGTAAAGATATGCGGTATGGTCTATGAAGTTCTTTAAAAGACCGGATACGTTCAGCGCATAAACTGGGGATGTTATTATCAGCCCGTCACAGTCATTAATTTTTTCAACAATGGGATTTATTATATCGAAGTGAGGACATTCCGTTTCAGATTCCATAATGCAATTGGTACATCCGTTACACAGGGGTATCTTTTCTTTCATCAGTTGAATTTCTTCAAATTCCCCATCCAAATTGCTTTGCGCCTGTTTGGCCATTTCCCAGGTATGTTTCTTTCTTGGTGAACCGTTTATAATCAGATATTTCATTTTTACATCTCGCTTAATTGCCCTTCCTGGACCTTTTTTTCCTTAAATTCGAATTTTTCATCAAATTCATCAACATCATTTTCATCTACATTAAACGCATCTGGATTTGAAAATATGCCTTCTTTCAAAGCATCTTCATTGAATATTTTAATCATGAAAAATGGACATTCTCCATCTTGATTGGTACCCTCCAAAAACAGATTGTACCTTGATGCACTTTCAAATCCGAATCTTCGGTAGTAATTTTCATCCCCGATTACAAATACAAGAGGGATGTTTTCATCTTCAATTAGTTTAAGGGTATGTCTTATTAATCTGGAGCCGTAGCCCTGATTTTGATAATCATTATCTATTGAAATTGGGCCTAAAACCAGTGCGGGTTCTCTTTTGCCGTCATTGCAGTTAATTGTTCCATAGGAATAATTGACATGGCCTATTATTTTGCCGTCCTTTTCAATAACGTATGCCAATTCCTTTACAAATGAAGGGTCATCCCTTAAATTGTGTACAATGAAGTGTTCCCATGCACCCGGACGATAAACGTTCCAAAATGAATCCCTTACTAGATTTTCCACTTCCAAATAATCATTTTCATCTTCGAGTCTTATTTTCATATTTTCACCCTACCTTGACTGAATTGTATATCAGTTCCATATGCTGCTGGCTTTTTTTGCCCAAATTCATTAAAAATTCATTGTCATCTTCAGGATAATTTATTATGAAATGTTCAATCAGCAGAAACAGCCCATAGTAAAAAAATGACCTGGCAAGCTGCGCTGACTCGCAGTCACGTTTAATTAGATTTTTTTCCTTCATCAAATCAAACAGTTCCGTCCAACCTTTAACTGCATTTTCAATCATTGCCACCTTAACGAAATCCTTTATCTTTTCATTGTGATATGATTCAATCAGAATTATTCTGGTTATCTTCATCATTTTATCTTCGCCCAGTTTTGACATATACAAATCCAAACCCATTTTATAGAAGTATTCAAAACCAACATCCAGATTTTCGCTTGCCTGTGCAATGGAAATCTCCTCTTTTGTCATTTCATGTATATAGAAATCCAGTATATCATCCATTATTGATTCCTTGCTTTTGTAATGATTGTATATGGAGCTTTCCTTGATTCCAACTTTGCCTGCAATCTGGCGTATTGACACCCTGTCATAGCCATATTGTGAAAATAAATCTATTGAAACATCAAATATCTTTTCTTTCGTTGTCATGTCATCATCAACTAACGCTTGTTAGTTATAATTTTATGGAATATCCATATAAAACTAACGATTGTTAGTTAAAAAATTTTAAAAAATAAACGGAATTAAGTCATTACTCCAAAATTGATTCCATTGCTTCCAAATGAAACAAAACCGTGTGTGCCGCTGTCGCCTGAAGGATAATCAAACCTTTGGGATTCGATAGAATTTACAATCTTATAGTTCTGATATTCATTATCCAGGATTGAATAGAATTCCGTATGGTTGTATTTGGAAGGGGATGCACTTTTAACTATCTCTTCAATTTCAGGGGTTATTTCACTGCCTCTCCAGGTGATGTAGTAGAACTCTTCACCTGCTGAAAACCATAATTTGGAGTTGTTTGTACCGTCATGACGGTCATAGCTCATGAAATGAATGGCGTCATGGCCTGAAACGTTAACCTTTTTTGCATAGCTGTTGTGCTCAAGGAAATATCCGTAAAGGCTCATAATCTGAGGATTGACGAATCTTATTGTAAATGTGTCTATATCCTCATCGAACTCATACATGTTGAAGTCACTTGAGTAGGGATTTTCATATTCCGGAGGAATCTTGAATTCCTCATATCCCACGCTGACGTTTTTCCAATTTGAGCTGTCTATGGCATTTGCTGAATTGATTAAGATAAAAAG
>NZ_JBGVOG010000055.1:0-6169 GCF_045126245.1 Methanobrevibacter sp.
CTTCAAATAGCTCCCTGGAGGAAATCTGTTATTTTAAGGATTATATAGGCAGGATCCATTAAAAGGCACCCATTCCAAATGAACATTGACAATTTGGGTATCCTTCACATCCATTTTATAAAAGAATGGCTTATTGAATGATATCAATTTATTATTTGCAATATTTTTCCCATCTACGGCAAATCTGATGAAATCGATATAAATTGGGAAAATGTTTCCATTTTTATCCTCAAATTTCTGAGATCTTAGCTTTATCCTTAGTGTACCGTCATTTACAACCTTCAGTTTTAAATCAAGTGAAGATTTTGAACTGGATAATGCAAGCTCCTTTTTTGAATAAATTGAATCCCATTTTGGACGATTAGACCTTAATTCTTCATCGGAACTTTCCAAAAGCACAACCGTATTACTCTCATCCCCCGAATTTTTAATGTCTACACGAATTTTATTAAATTTATTTAAAAGATAAGATGAACGTGTTTCTAAAGAATTGTCAGAACCAGAAATATGGTATTTTTTCATCCAATCCATGAAGTCCGGCTTTGCGAAATCATTAGCCATATTAACGTCATGAACCACATTCATGATTTGAACGGCCGAAGCAATATCCCTCAAATTAATTCTATACTTCGGATATAAGTCAAGTTTTAGTTTCTGATATACTTCTCCCGGGAAATATTTTAAAAACTCATTTTCAAATTCCTTTGAATCGAATATTTCTTTAAATATCGCTGAATCATATGCATAATCAAATTTCCTTTCTTCCACGGCATCTTCGATTTCAGGACCTTCAACTAAATCATATTCAGGCATTTCAAATGGATGTATCATGTTAATCTCATCAGCCAGCTCAAGAGTATCCGCGTTAATTTTTCTGTCCGCTTCAAATTCTATATCCAACAATTCCGGACAATACCTCTTAAAAATCAATGCAATCAATATCTTCTTATCATCAACAATGCTTTTGTCAATTTTTTGCAAAATAGGATCTGATAAAGGCGCAATGCCTATAATATTAAATAAAAAGCATTCAACAAACTCTTTTCCGAAATGATGTCGAGCCCTACCGTACCTGTAAAGCAATGAAGCGAAATTTTCATGAAGATAATCCTCATCATACATCTGGGACAATATTTCAAATTCATCATCCACAAGAACTTCACAGGATTTTGAAAATGACGGATTGAAATAATAACCTGACCTGGAAAGGTCTTTTCTGTAATCATCCTTATTTAAACTGAAAAATGGGTTTGTATTGCCCTTGACCAATTCTCCGCAATGGCCACATATCCTAAACATCGGTTCAACAGGCACCTTTCTTCTTAAAACGAATTGCTTTTCAAAACCCAGCTTTGCATACGTGCATCGGGTTATGGCCTCCTCAAGGGATACTGGTTTGGAATTATACTCCAAAGTTTTGTTTAATTCAAAACCGAACCTATCCGCAATTTTACCTGCAATCTCCAAATCCTCTTTTCTGCCTTCATCCCTATTGGAACTTACCCTGACTTTGGCCAAATCAATTCCCGCATTTAGCCAAATGGCTGCAACAACCCTCGTATCAAAACCGCCACTGATATCAAAAACAATATTATTGGACCTTTTACGCAAACCCCTTATAGTTTCAACCCATTTTAAAAACCATGAATCCAAAATATCCAATGCTTCCCTTGAATTGATTGGAACGTAATGTTCCTTTGCACTGACATCCCTGAATAAGAGTTGCAGGGTTTTCTTATTAATTACCACTTCAATCTCGCTTGGAATCATTTTTATTTCCTTAACCAAAGTGGGTGTGCATAAGCTTGAGCATAATGTTTGAAACAAGTAATAGTTCGCATAATCCCTGTCAAAAGTGATTCTTTCGCGTTTGTCACGGAGATGTTCGACCAATTTCAAAAAGGAGTTGGATACAGCAAAATATCCCTCATTTGCATAGACATATAATCCAAAAGACCCCAAATAATCCTGATGCAGTGAAATAAATTCGTCTTGGGCATCCACAAAGATATAAGCTCCCATGCCGGACAATCCCTCATAATTCTTTTTACTTTCCAAAACCAAATTGTCACCGTTCAATCCATAACCATATAATTTAGTATTTATGCAATCAAGATTATCCGAATCAATGACAAAAAAATAATCATCCATAATTTCACCAATACCCTCTTCAAATTAAAATATCATATACATTCATTTGTCAATTAGCTTATCCCTAGGAGTAATCCTATTGAATATGTTTGTTTCATGGATAAGCTCTATCCACATCGGAACCTCTGTTCTAATAGAAACCAATTCCACATCTTCCTGAGTTATTTTAGAGTGAATATAATCAAAGACTGTGGTGTCATTGCTGGAATTCACAAGAGTGATAAAATGATTGCTTCTCCAGGCAATGCTATACATTTTATCGGACATCAAATCCAATTTTGCACCATTTACAAATGATATGAAACACTCCTGTAAATTTTCATCAGCATAATCATGGATAAGCTTCATATAATCCTTATCAATCATATCATCATTATCTATTCTGGAAGTTATGTAAAAGTCACTGGAAATGCCTCTTTCAGCACAATACTGTGAAAAATAAAAAAGCTCATTTTCATCAAGATACAAATCTTCAAAGTCATATATCTTTTTCAAATCCAGTATCCTTTTTAAAAACTTGTCGGGTGTTCTTTTATGGAATAAAATGATCCATGTGAAATCCTGCACTGTCTGCTCGCTGATTGACTTCAACGTATACTTTTCAAAAATTTCAAATCTTTTTTCAAGATAGTCCTCATCCAATATTTTCAGTGTGGGATTTTCATCAGGATCTCTAAATTCACATCCGAATTGCAGTGAGAGATTGAATCTTGTTATTAAAAAATGCTTATAGTTCATGTGAATTCTCCTTGTTTAATATTTCAAAATAAATAGTTTATAAAGTTTATCTTAATGGTTTAAATATCCTAAAGAAAGTTTAAAAGATGAATCGGGAAAAATACTGCCGAACGCGATGGCAAAGCAACCAATTAGATACTTCCACATTCAACTTAACTTATCATTACCGTATTTTTCAAACAGTTCAATATCACTTTCTCCAATAGAATTCATTTCCAACAAATCCATTCCGGTAATGTCTTCCACCTCACGGGCCAGGTGAACATAAGTGTCAGGATATTCATTATAGCCGAAAAGATGCCATATGACGTCCCCTTCAAAAACAATCTCCAAATACCAGTCATGGCCTTCCAAATCGTATTGGTCGCAGTTCAGGGATTTCAAATGATAGTCTGACTGCGTCCACAGGTAGACATGATACCTTTCCAAAAGTTCCAGAATCCTATTTTCATCATCCGCAGTCAAATTCTTATCTACATATCCGTTGATTAACCTATCTTCAAAGTTGATTATCAAACGCGGATTTGGCAGCTCATACGGATAGCACCTGTAATGGCCAAATTCAATAGCTTTAATCTTCAATTGATTGCCATTTAGGTAAATACCGTCTTTTTTAAGAGTGTAAAACAGAGGAGTGGCCATCTGTTTTTGGTAGTTTAAGTGCAGCACGTCAAAATTGAAAAAGCCTTTTAAAAGCTCACCGAACCGGGTCCAGTTTTTAGGAAAATTGTTCTTAAAGGAATATTCCTCAAAACCATCAGAAGAATAAACAATTACTATGCAGGAATAAATCAGTTCCAGCCTTTCAAAATAAGAAAACTCCTCTGAAACGAAATCCTTGAACAAATCCAGATTGACATAATCCTGAATAAGTTCCCCCGCCTCTCTGTCGCTGAACTTGTGAATTTCACTGGTCATCTTACGCCTTAAATCGACCAGTATGTCAATCCATGAGTCATCACACCAAGTGTTTTCCCTAAGGAACTTGTCGCCACTTCCCCTTTCAGAAATTTTATAATATGCCATATTGTTTACAAAATCAATTGTAAAACATTCATAATGGCGGTTAAGCCTTTTGAAATTAAACCTTTGTGTGATTTCTATTTTTTCAATCATAATCTCCAATTAACTATTTATCCCCCAACTTTTAAATAATTATACAAAAATTTTAACAAACAAAAAAATATATTAATAATCATATAATTAAATGAACACATCAACATATAATATTTGCGTGATAATATGATTAGAAGATGCCCCCAATGCGGTACTGCAGGCGATGATATTTACGGTTTTTGTATAAAATGCGGATATGAATTTCAAAAAATCCCAAAGGATAAAAATGCATGTCCCCTATGCGGATATCCAAACCCTGATGAAGCGGATTTCTGTGTTAAATGCGGTACTCCATTGCTTTTCAAAAGCCAGTTTGAAGGCACCCACAATTCAATAAATCCAATTATCATTAAAAATACAACCGAAAATCAAAACCAAATGAACGTTGGCAGGACAAATAGGATTTGGATTGTGCTAGGGTATTTCTTCTCAATTTTAGGAAGCATTATCGGATTGATAATATCAATCTATCTAATTACACGCAAAGATCCTGTGGCAAAAAAACATGGATACATCCAACTGGCAATAATCATATTCTATATTGCGCTTTTTGCAGTATTGTATGCCACCGGAGCCATTCCTCCGGAAATAATCAATGAATATACACAGCTATTGGCCGGAAACCTTACCTCTGTCTAGAGGCAGGTACATTACAATCGCGCCTTCACCATTCTCGTAATATCCTGGAACAACCCTATCCCTAATAAAATTAAATTTTTCATAGAATTTTACCGCTTCAATATTATTCTCCCTCACTTCCAGGTAGATTGCATCAATTCTAAGCAATGACAAAATGCCGATTGCCTTTAAGAGCAACTCCGTTCCGGCACCCCTTCTGCGGTAATTTTTGTCAACAGCAATTGAAATGATATGTCCCTGATTTTCATATTTAATCCAGAACATCACGTAACCTATTACATAATCATCCTTTTCAGCCACCAAAAAACCAATGCCCATATCATATAACTGCTGAAACATGTTTATTCCATATGATTGGTCAAATGACATGTTTTCTATTTCAAAAACCCTCTTTAAATCTTTTGGAACAAACTTTCTAACTTTCATACTAAAAAATTATACAAAACAATATATTTAATAGTTTGTATTAAAAAAAAATTAACTTGAAGGAGTAACTAAAATGTGGCAAGATTTTGGAGAATATATCCTCAATGAAGTTGGAGACAACAAGGTTACAATTGCTGAAATTGCAGTTGGAAAATTTGATAAAATTGCTCAAATGCTGTCTGAAAAGGACAATATCACTTTAATCAAAACTGATATTTCTCCGGATAACGAAAGCATTATAAAAGACGACATTACAAATCCGAATCTTGAATTATACAATGATGTGGATATTATATACTCAATCAGGCCACCAAGCGAATTGCAGCCGTATTTGGTAAAGCTTGCAGAAAAAATCGATGCAATGCTGATTATTAAGCCCCTGACAGGGGAAGAATTAAATACTCCCAGAGTAAAAATGCAATTAAAAAATTTCAAAAAAGCTAGTTTCTACATTTTAAGGTGATGAGATGAAAGACATACTATCCAAATACAATACATCTCTTGAAGGATTAAACAACAGTGAAATTCAAAAAAGACAAACAGAATACGGTTTAAATGAGCTAATTGAAAAAAAGCCTACTCCAACATACGTACTATTTTTATCACAGTTTATTGATATTCTAATTGCACTTCTTTTAATTGCCGCCATTGCCGCCTATGCAATTGGAGACGTGATTGATGCATGCGTAATCATACTTGCAGTATTGCTAAACACGATTTTGGGCTTTATCCAAGAATACAGATCCCAAAGAGCAGTTGAAATGCTTAAAAGCATGATGGTTAAAAAGGCCATTGTCAAAAGGAACAATAAAATCGAAGAAATCGATTCTAAATCATTGACAATCGGAGATATTGTTATTCTTGAAGAAGGAAGCAAAGTGCCTGCAGACCTGATATTAATCGAATCCAAAAACTTAAGCTGTGACGAATCCCATCTGACCGGAGAATCTGAAAGCATTAAAAAAGAAGTGAATGACAAAGTATTTATGGACTCCAACATACTTTCAGGCCATGGTATGGGAATAGTCGAGAAAATCGGAATGGAAACCGAAATCGGCAAAATTGCAGATATAATACAGGAAGAAAGCGATGAAACCCC
>NZ_JBGVOG010000056.1:0-49916 GCF_045126245.1 Methanobrevibacter sp.
AAATCTTTATTTCTAACTATATTAAATTTTCCAAAATTGAATATCTTGCCTCAATTCGCTCAAATGGATTAGCAGAAACAAAACTGTGAGACGGTATTTCAACTAAATTATCCTTTTCCAATACTTTATCCTTCAAATAATCCGGATAAACTACAAAATCCGGATTATCCTCAACTACATTAAATCCCATATCTAAAACAATATCCTTTAAAAATTCAGAGTATACCTTAACATCAATATCCCTTTTAAAATCAGAATTCAGATATTTGCAGGAAAGATCATATCCCCTAAAAAATTCTTTGATATCCTCATCAGACAGGTCATTTTGAGCGATTCTTGAAACTTTTTTAATGCTTTCAAAAATTTGTGAAGGAGTATTGAGTTTTATGGGCAAAGCATCCATTTCAACCTTACTCTCAGAAAGTAGAATAGCAAAATCCCCATCTTCACAAGTAGGATGTTTATTTACAACATAATCTGAAATTCCCGCAAGTTTCACTATCTCTTCACACATGGGTGTTGTGACAATTTTCATAATATTATTATATAATTATTTAATATAAATTACTTCATGAAAGTGACATTGAGTTTTGAGGCCACATCAACAAAGGATGTATCGATAATGGTGGATGCGCTTAGGGCAAGTACAACAATGACACTTGGCTTAAACAATTTCAAAAGAATTATACCCTGCTTTACTCCAGAGGAAGCATTGAAATTAAAAGAGGAATATGATGGAGTCGTTGCTGGAGAACGTGGCGGAGAAATGATTGAAGGGTTTGATATGGGCAATTCTCCTCAAGAAGTGGAAAATTATGAAACTGATAAGGACACACTCCTATTAACAACAAGCAACGGAACAAGAATTTTGGAAAACATGGACTCGACCATTCTTGTTGGATGCATGGTGAATGCAAAAGCAGTTGCTGAGAAAAGCACACAAATGGCCAGTTCACATATAGATGTTGTTATGGCGGGAGTTAGAGGAAATTTTGCACTTGAAGATTTTTTAGCGTCAGGAGAAATACTTTATTGGATTTGCCAAAACTTGGACGGTTATGAAATAAATGACTATGCAAGAGCGGCAATATTGGCCAGCAGAGACTATGAATCCGTGAAAGATGGATTTTTCAACAGCGCTTCAGGTAAGCGTTTGACAAAACTAGGTTATAAAAAAGATATTGAACGCTGCTTTACAAAAAACATCACTGAAAATGTAGCAACCTATAAGAATAATGAATTGACTTTAATTAAAGATTAAGTTTATATATTGTTATTCTATAATATTAGATAATACAATCAAATAAAGAAGTGTTTTTTTAATGAAAAGAGAATGTTTAACAATAATTGGAACCGCTCACGTATCATCCCAAAGTGTTGATGAAGTGAAAGATGCAATTTATGAACAACATCCCGATGTTGTGGCTATTGAGCTTGATCAAGGAAGATACATTAGATTAAAAAAAGAGATGATGGGCATAGAAGAGGATGACACAATATCTGTTACTCAAATCATAAAAGAAAATAAAGTAGGCTTATTTTTAACAACAACACTTCTTGGATATTTCCAGTCAAAAGTCGGTGCCGATGTTGATGTAAAACCGGGCTCAGAGATGGTCGGCGCAATAGAAGCATGCGAAGATTTAGAAATACCAATAGCTTTAATCGATAGGGAAATCGGCACAACATTGCAAAGAGCCTTAAATAAAATGGGATTTATGGAAAAAGCCAAGTTTGTATATGGCCTTATTGCATCCATTTTTGGCATGGACGATGATGATGAAATAGATATTGAAGATTTGAAAAATCCCGATAATCTTGATGATTTGATGGAAATGTTTAAGGATGAAGCCCCAAGCGTTCATGAAGTTCTTGTTCACGAAAGGGATGCTTATCTTGCAGGAAAAATTCTTCAAATCCCCCAAGACCATGTTATTGCAGTTGTAGGGGCAGGACACAAACCCGGAATTGAAAAATTTTTAGATAACCCTGAAACATTGCCTCCGATTCACGAATTGGAAAGCATAGAAAATAAAGGTGGAATCCCTTGGACTAAAATAATCCTTGCATTGATTCCCATCACATTTGTTGTGATATTTTTTCTGGCTTATATTAATGGGATAAACATAACCGGAAATATCTATGAATTCATTGCAATAAGTATGATTATGGGATTTGTAGGATCCATTCTTTCAGGATCCAAAATCCAGTCAGCAATTGTCGGGGGAGTAGTGGCCCCACTAACCATTATCCACCCATTGCTTGCTGCAGGCTGGTTTTCAGGTCTGACCGAGGCTAAATTCAGGAAAGTGAGAAAAAGGGATATTCAAAGTTTGGCCAATATAGAAAGTTTCAAGGATTTATGGCATAACAACATTTTCAGAATTCTATTGGTTGTTATCGGAACCAATTTGGGAGTGAGCATTGCAACTTTAGTAATCTTACCTTCACAGGTTTTCATACCATTATTCATGAAATTGTTTGGCGGATAGTGAAAATTTTATATAATATATTTCAATATACTATTATTAAAATTAATTTTAAATGGAAAAATAATCATGTATTTAATATTTCGTTGCGACTGCGGTCGTGCATTATATGCAAAAGAAGGTGTTGCCACCAGGAAATGCGTCTGCGGCAAAACCATAAAAGTCAAATCAAGGAGAATATTTAAAAAAGCAGTGACAAGAGAAGATGCATCACTAGCAGTCCAGGAAATGCAAGATAAGATATATGGTAACACTGGCTTTATGAGGGCCAGTGAGTTATAACTAGTTTTAATGGTTTGTTAAAAATGATTGGAACGACACTCGAGATAATTATAATATTAATATTAATAATACTTACAGGATATTTGTCAATGGCCGAACTGGCTGTGGTATCCATAAGAAAAGCGAAAATGCAAAAATATTTAGAAGAAGGAAATAAAAACGCTCAAATTGTTTTTGATTTATTGGAAGATCCGAATGAATTTTTATCAACAGTCCAAATTGGAATTTCCCTTATTGGAGTATTGACTGGGGCTTTCGGTGGAGTAACTTTAGCCGAACCGCTCAGCAAATTGATTTCTTTTGTACCTTATAGTGAACCTATAAGTGTAGCAATAGTTGTTATCGTGACTACCTATCTGACTTTAGTTATTGGGGAGATTGTTCCTAAAGTAATTGCTTTAAATGACCCGGAAAAGGTTTCCCTTAAAGTAGCTAAAAGCATGGTACTCCTTTCAAAAATTTCAAAACCTGTGAGCTTCATTCTTGCAAAATCAAGCAGTTTTCTTTTATGGTTACTGAGAATCGAAAACAGAAACGATGATATTGTTACTGAAGAGGAAATAGAACTCATGATTAAAGAGGGAAGGGAAGATGGAACAATTGAACAGGAAGAGGAAGACATCATCAAAAGGGTCTTCAAACTTGATGACCAAAAAGTTGAATCCATCATGACCCCCCGTAACGAAATCATCTGGATTGATTTGGAAGATGACAGAGAAGTTAACAAAGTCAAAATCATTGAGAGTAAAAGGTCAATTTTCCCAATTGCATCCGGAGAGCTTGATGATTTCATAGGGGTTGTCCAGGCAAAAGATATTCTCTCCGTGATGTTCAGTGGCGATGAATTTGATGTTCATAAGATTGTAAAAGAACCTTTAGTTGTATCCGAACACCTTGAAACATTAGAATTATTGAAAGAATTCAAAGAAAACCAAGAATATGTTCACATGTCCCTTGTTGTTGATGAATTCGGAAGCGTTGAAGGTCTTATTACATTAAACGATTTGCTTGAAGGAATTGTGGGGGACATTCCTGGAATTGATGAAGAAGATGAACCTAAAGCAATCCAAAGACTCGACGGCACATGGTTAATAGATGGAAGATACCCTATTGACAAGTTTAAAAAATTGTTTGACTTTAAAGAGCCTTTGCCTGATGAAGAGGAAGACAACTATACCACATTGGCAGGATTCATCTTAAGCATAAGCGGTACAATACCTGACGAAGAAGACAAATACGACTGCGGAAGATTTATATTCGAAATTATAGACATTGACGGACATCAAATCGATAAGGTTCTCGTAACTGATTTGGGTCCTCAGGAAGAAATTAAAGAAGGTAAATAATATGGACTTTTCAATAATTATTCAAATTGTATTATTGCTTGTTGGATTCGTATTCTTAATTAAAGGATCCGACTTTTTTGTTGATGGGGCAAGCAGTATCGCTTCTCTTTTAAGAATACCAACAATTATTGTTGGACTTACAATCGTTGCATTCGGAACAAGCGCGCCGGAAGCGGCAGTTTCCATTACATCTTCAATTACCGGAAGCAATGCAATGGCCGTAAGTAACGTGATTGGAAGTAACATGTTTAACCTTTTAATGGTTATCGGATTATCAGCGCTGCTTGGCGAATTGTTAATGGAAAAAAATACATTGAATAAAGACCTGCCGTTTCTAGTGGGCATCACATTACTGTTTGCGGCATTTATCTTAATCGGTTGGGATATAAGCAGTATTGAAGGAATAATCTTATTAATCATATTAATTTTATACATAATTTATCTCATATTTACTGCAAGAAAATCAGAAGATGCTGATGTCGTTGAAAAACCTAAATTGAGCCTTCCAAAAAGCATTATTTTTATAATTGTTGGTCTTATAGGAATTGTGCTTGGTGGAGATTTGGTTGTAAACAGCGCTTCAGATATAGCAATTGCACTTGGAATGAGTGAAACTTTGGTAGGTTTAACCATTGTGGCAATAGGCACATCTTTACCGGAACTTGTAACATCACTTACCGCTTTAAAGAAAGGAGAAAATCAGCTGGTGATAGGAAATGTTATTGGTTCAAACACCTTCAATATTTTATTTGTACTCGGAGCAAGTAGCGCAATAAGTTCAATACCTCTAGAATCAAGCATGTTGATAGATGTCATATTTATGGTGGTCGTAACTGTAATATGCTTCATATTCGGTAAAACACAAGACAAATTTGATAAAAGAGAGGGTGCGATTCTAGTTACATTATTCATTGTGTATATGGCTTTCGCAATTCTCAGAAATTAATTATTAAACTAAAACTAAGAAGGAAGAATCATTTCTTTGCGAATTCACCAAGGTAATTTAATGATTCTCCATTTTTTATTCTATAATAATACTCAGTAGTCGCGGTAAAAAATACATCGCTGGAAGAGTTGAGTGCTGTTTCGAATGAATCTTGAACAACGCTTATTACAAATCCAACTGCAACAACTTGCATGGAAATATCTTGAGAAATACCAAATATTGAACATGCCATAGGTATAAGCAATAATGATCCTCCAACCACACCTGCAGCGCCGCATGCCGCTAATGTAGAAATGATGCATAAAACAATTGCAAGCGGCAGGGAGAGTGAAATTCCAAGAGTGTAGCAAGTAACAAGAGTCATAACTGTAATTGTAATTGCGGCACCATCCGTGTTAATTGTTGAACCTAATGGAATGCTGATAGAAAATAAATCCCGATCCAATCCTAGTCTTTCACATAATCGCATGTTTATAGGGATATTGGCTGCAGAACTCCTTGAAAAGAATGCTGTAATAGCACTTTCCCTTAAGCATATTAATAATAAGGAGTAAGGATTACGTCTTAAAAATAAAAATGAAATTAACGGATCGACAATAAAAGCAACAACAAGAATGCATATGACAATCAACAATATCAATTGACCATATTGTGTAAAAATAATTAAACCGCTTTCAGAAACCGAAGTGAATACCAAACCCATAACCCCAATCGGCGCAAATTGAATAATGATATTCACCACTTTTGTAAAAACTTCAGCGATGTCATCTATAACATCTTTTGTGGTGTCGGTAGCAACCATCCTCAATGCAATGCCGATAATTATTGACCAGAACAAAATCCCTAAATAATTCGCCTCGGATAAAGCGGTTATGGGATTTGAAAATATTCCTAAAACCATGTCATATACTATTTCACCAAACTCCCCCGGAGGAGTGGTGCTACTTATAGAAGACAAATGGATAGATACGGGGTATAAATTGCAAGCAATAACCGCAACCATCGCAGCTACGAAATTAGTTAATAAAAATATTAAGATGATTGTTTTATATTTGGAACCAATTCCGGATTTTGCTTTAGAAATAGCGGATGCCACTAAAATAAAAACTAAAATTGGAGCAATAGCTTTGAGAGTATTTACAAATATCTCCCCAGGAAAACCTATAATGGACCACTCAGGGACAAGAACTCCTAAAATACCACCAATAACCAATCCCATTAAAATTTTCAAAACAAGACTAGATTCTGTCCATTTTTTAATAAAATCCAATTTTATACCCCTATAGCTTAATTTATTGTTTTTGAATTTATTGATTCTTTTAATTCACAGGCCTTACAAATATTAGACGAAGTCGGCTCACCACAAACGCTGCATTCATTAAGGCTTGTGGAAATATCATTTTCAAAAGTCAAAATCTTTTGAAATGATTCCATCACATTATTTTTAACTCCAGGATACCTATCTTCACTGACATTTAAAAACTCTTTAATTTTAGCCCTCAAAGACAAATGAGAATATGGACATTCGTCCAAATGGATATCAATATTGTTCAAAATGGCCCACATTCCAACTTCCTTTTCCGGAGTATTCCATAACGGCTTGATTCTTGGAACCAGTTTAGGATGAATAACGTCAAGTTCAGGACCGAATTTGGAGAATTTGATTGTATCTCCTCTAGCAAAACTCATTAGAAAGGATTGAATTTCATCATCCAGGTTATGACCAGTAGCTATTTTTACAGCACCCAATTCATAAGCGGTTTTATTTAAAATATTTCTTCTAAATACTCCGCAAGGGATGCATGCACTTTTAAAATCCTCATATATATCATCAAGTGCAAACCCCTCTTCCTGTTTGAATGACTTTTGAACAAGTTCAATGCCCAGTTCATCGGCATTTTTAATGGCTGAATCCAATCCGTGTTGCCTATAACCTTCAATCCCTTCATCAACACTGATAGCCACCAAATCAAAGTTCAAATAATTCTGATAATTTTTCAAAGCATGCAAAGTCAATATGCTGTCTTTTCCACCGGACAATGCAACTGCAATCAGCTCATTTTCCTTGATTAGGTTATAATCAGAAATCAGATTATTGATTCTTGTAAAGATTTTCTCATTGAATTCTTCTTTGTTTAATTTTGCCATTACAAAGTAATTTATAAAAAGATAGATAAATAATTTTACTAGTGATATTATGATTACATGTGATTTTGCAATATTGCCTGTCGGAACCGAAACAACAGAATGTAAGGATTATGTAACCGCTGCAGTTCAATCAATTAAAGATTCTGGACTTAACTATCAATTGACCGGAATGGGAACACAAATTGAAGCGGAAAATTTAACTGAATTATACGAAGCCATAGCCAAAGCCCAGGAAGCTATTTTTGAACTTGGAATCGGCAGGGTTTACACCGTGATAAAAATAGATGACAGAAGAGATCTTGAAAACAGAACATTAGACGCTAAAGTTGATACCGTCGAAAAAATGCTGAAATAAAAAAAAGAAAAGTTAGTTTGAAAACTAACATAATTTTTCAGAGGCGGTTTTAACCGCTTCAATTACTAAATCCAAATCTTCTTTTGTTAATGAAGGATGAACCGGAAGTGAAATAACATTTTTAGCCGCAAGTTCTGCATTAGGACAATCACCATCATAACCCAATGACTTATAGATTGGTTGGTTGTATAATGGAATCGGATAGTGAATTCCTGTTCCAACACCACATTCATTAATTATATCAACCCAATCATCACGATTTCCCTTTTCAACTCGAATTGTGTATTGGTGATATACATGTTTTGAATCATATGCGCAATATGGTGTGACAACACCTTCAACATCCTTTAATCCTTCATTTAAATATGCTGCATTTTCAATTCTCTTCTCATTGAATTCATCAATTTTATCTAATTGTGCAAGCCCAATTGCTGCTGAAATATCAGTCATCCTAAAGTTATATCCTATTGCATCGTGGTGATATCTTACAGTAGCTCCATGTGCCCTGAATATTTTGGCGTTTTCAGCCAAATCCTCATCGTTTGTGGTGATTATTCCTCCTTCAGATGTAGTCATGTTTTTGGTTGGGTAAAAACTAAAGCATGCCATATCTCCCATACTGCCTACCTTTTTACCGTTAGAAGTTGCTCCGTGAGCTTGAGCAGCATCTTCAATAACAATCAGACCATGTTTTCTAGCGATTTCATTGATTTTATCCATGTTTGCAGACTGACCATATAACTGAACAGGCAAAATAGCTTTAGTATTTTCAGTTATTAACTCTTCTATAGAATCTGGATCCAACGTATAAGTTTTTAAATCGATGTCGGCAAAAACAGGTTTTGCACCAGTGTACACAATTGCATTTCCGCTTGCAATGAAAGTAAATGGAGTAGTAATTACCTCATCACCTTCTCCAATGCCGCAAGACAATAAAGCGACATGCAATGCTGCAGTACCTGAATTGACTGCAATACCGTATTTTGCCCCAACCCATTCAGCAAATTTTTGTTCAAATTCTGCTACTTTAGGTCCTTGAGCAATCATCCCTGATTTTAAAACTTCAACTACATTTTCTATTTCTTCTTCGCCGATTATCGGTTTTGCAATAGGAACTTTAATCTCTGACACAATTATCACCAAATTATAGAAATTAGATTAATTATATACTAATATTTAAATCTAATAATATTTAAAACATTACATAATCAACAAAAGAATTTATGAGTGAGAACTAATGGACGAATATAAAATAAAAAGAATTGAAGAAGGACTGACAAAAATTGAATTCCCTGAATTTGATAAGGTTTCATCTGAAGCACCTGTTTTTTATAATCCTCACATGGAACTGAACAGAGATTTGTCTATTCTTGCAATCCAGGTATTCCAAAATGAAGAAAATAGAGAAATCAACATTTGCGATTTATTTGGAGGTAGCGGAATACGTGGAATCCGTTATAAAAATGAAATTGATGGAGTGGACAACGTTGCAATTAATGACATCAGCGAATTAGCCAATGAATATGAAAAACATAACATCCAATTGAACAATTTAGAAAATATTGAAGTGTATCAGCATGATGCAAGCATGTTTTTGAGAATGAAACGTGGAGAATTCGATGTGATTGACATTGATCCTTTCGGAACACCGTCACCGTTCCTGGATTCTGCAGGATACTGTGCTCGCAGAAATTCATTGTTATGTGTTACCGCAACAGACACTTCTGCATTGTGCGGAACTTATAAGGAACCATGCATCCGCAAATACAATGCCAAACCTTACAAAAGCGAATATTGCCATGAGAATGGAATCAGAATTTTAGCCGGTTTTGTTGCACTCACTCTTGCAAAATATTCAAAATGCATCGATATAAAAATGTCCCACAGCACTGAACACTACATGAGACTGTACATAAAAATTGAAAAAGGTTCAAAAAAGAGCGATGAGACTTTAAAAAATATAGGTTACATCAGCCATTGCAGCAACTGCCTTCACAGACAGACAAGTTATGGACTTGCCAGCGCCGTTGAAGAAACCTGCCCCATCTGCGGTGAAAAATTAACCCACGCCGGACCGTTATGGCTGGGAGATATTCAAAACAAGGAATTTATCCAAAAGATGATTGAAGAAACTGAACATAAAAAAATAAATACTGAAAAAGAAGCATTAAAATTACTTAATAGCTGCCTTAATGAAGCAAATGCTCCAGTTACATTTTTTGATGTGCATTCAATTTGCAAATCTCTAAAAATAAGTGCTCCAAAGCTCGATTTGATTTTTGAAGAGATAAAAAATGAAGGATTCATTGCCATTAAAACACATTATAATCCATTAGGTATAAAAACTGATGCAAATATTGAAGAAATAAAAAGTATTCTAATTAAATTATCAAAATAGTTACAATAATTTGAAATTTTATGATAAAATAATCCATTATAAATTAAAATTTTAAAAATTTCCTAATAATATACATATTTCCCAGAAAAACATCATAAAAAATGAAAAATAACCTTTAAATTAATAAAAAATATGTAAACTTTTAAATAATATAAAGCAATAATAATAAGTATATATTAATAATTATTTTAAATTAGTTAATTAAAACTGAAGTGATCATATGGTAAAAACAAAAGACAATGTTGTAAAACTTGACGACACAGATATTAACATCTTGAAAATCATTAATGAAGATGTAAGAACATCATATAGGCAAATTTCACGTAGTTTAGATGTTTCTGTGGGTACTGTACACAACCGTATAGACAAAATGGTAAAATCAGGAGTAATCAAGAAATTTTCACCAGTTATCGACCACGAAAAGCTCGGATTCGTTTTAACCACAATTATTGGAGTAAGAGTTAAAGGTGGAAAACTTAAAAACTGGGAAGAAAAAACTTTCTTTAACAAGAATGTTGTTGGAATCTATGATGTTACTGGAGAATATGATGCATTTTTAATTGCAAAATTCAGAAACACCAA
Source organism: Methanobrevibacter sp. (assembly GCF_045126245.1). GTDB lineage: Archaea > Methanobacteriota > Methanobacteria > Methanobacteriales > Methanobacteriaceae > Methanocatella. The sequence goes on from NZ_JBGVOG010000056.1 coordinate 10,547, forward strand.
TGAATTGAACGCATTCATTAAGGAATTATTAAAAGACCCTATTATAGAAAGAACATACACACAAACAGTTCTTGACGTGATTAAAGAAGATATGGGATCTTCAAACATTTTATAAAATTATTGAATTTTAAAGCAGTTGAAACCAAACAACTGCTTAACATAATATTTATTTTAAAACCGCTTTTTTTAAAAAACTATCAATTTTAATATAGTTTACTGTTCAATTTTTTATTTTATTATCAAAATTAATTGGCAAAAAATACATTTTCAAATCAAAAAAATCTTTAATGTATAAATATAAAGACAATAATAAATAGTAATACTTAATTAAATTTTAGAGGTTATAAAATTGGCAGTATGCTTACCCGACACCCAAGATGACACTCCAAGCATACCTATTAAACTTACAAGAGTAGGTGTAACAGGAGTAAAGAAATTATTGCAGTTAGAAAGAACAAACAAAAGACCTATAATTTTGCTACCTACATTTGATGCATTTGTGGACTTGCCAAATGACCAAAAAGGTGTGCACATGTCTAGAAATCCTGAAGCTATCAGTGAAGTTCTTGAAACTGTTGCTAAAGATTCCACAGTAGATGTTGAATCATTATGTGCAAAAATTGTTGATTGCATGATGACTAAACACGAATATGCAAAACGTGTTGAAATATCAATGACAACTGATTTCATGTTTATGAGAGAGTCTCCAGTGACTAAAAACAAAACCCAAGAAATGGCTAAATTAATAGCAAAAGCCGTTGGTTTAAGAGATGATGATGGAACTGTCAGCATCAGAAAAAGTATCGGCGCTGAAGTTATTGGAATGACTGTCTGCCCATGTGCTCAAGAATCTGTAAAAGAATCCGATAAAAATAAATTATTAGAATTTTTAGATGAAGAAACTACACAAAAAGTTCTAGACACCGTTACTTTTGCTTCACACAATCAGAGGGGAGTAGGAACATTATTAATGGAAGTTCCAGAAGATAAAATTGTGAAAGCAGAAGATTTCATCGACATTATCGAAACTGCAATGAGTTCACCAGTTTGTGAATTATTGAAAAGGCCTGATGAAAATGCAACCGTGTTAAACGCACATAGAAAACCTGTGTTTGTTGAAGATTGTGTTAGAAACATGATGGAAAAAATAGCAAACAAATACTCTGATTTCCCTGATGACACCTTGATAACAGCACGTCAGGAAAACCATGAAAGTATCCACAGGCACAATGCATTCGCTGAAAAAGTAACAACAATGGGCGAATTAAAAGAAGAATTGAATATTCAATAGGATATGATTTAATGAGAAAAACTTATGAAATTGCAGGCGAAGTAATGGGCTTTTTTGATTCATTCAAAGGTTCCAGACCTGCGATTAATAATGACCGGATTCTAATTGTAAGAGGAAAATCAAGAAAAGTTATACCGCTAAACGAGTTTGATTCAAAACTTTCAGAAATTGGAGAAATACTTGGCGGAACTGAATTAGAAGCAACTTCCGAAGAAGTGGAAAAAATTCTCAAAGCAGGAGACAAACATATAAAAGAAATCAACATTACTACAGGAGACATTGATAACAGAGGATTCATAAGAGTTAAAGAAGAATTGGAATCAATGGGCCTTGTAGTTGCATACAAAATCTTTGAACTTCCAAGTTTTGATGTGATTATTGCCATTTGGGAAGACAAAAATGAACTACCTCCACTTTATGTGGAAGTTACCGTTTCAGAACGTGAAGAGTGAATATGTCAAACTTAACTAAAGAAGAAATTCTCACTATATTAAATGCAACTGACAGCGAAATTATTCAATTCATGGCAGAAACTGCAAAATATAGGGAGAATAATCTTATTACTTATTCTAAAAATATTTTTATACCCTTGACTGAAATCTGCCGAAACGACTGCGGATACTGTAATTTTAAGAAAAGTCCAGATAATCCTGAAGCAATTATTTTAAAAACCAAAGATGAAATCCTGAAAGATTTAAAAGAAGCGGAAAAATATGGCTGTAAAGAAGCCATGTTCGCTTTTGGTGAAGATGCTGATGAAGAGGATGTTGTAAAATTAAGATTGCGGGAATTTGGTTATGACAAAATGATAGAGTACATTGTTGATGTTTGTCAAATGACCTTAAATGAAACCAGCCTGCTGCCGCACACCAATGGCGGAAATTTCAGTTATGACGATTTGAAAAGATTAAAAGAAGTTAATGCCTCAATGGGTCTGATGCTTGAAAATTCATCAAAACGACTGATGGAACTGCCGGCACACAATAAAAGCCCCGGGAAAGATCCGACTTTAAGATTGGAGACCATATCCAATGCAGGAAAACTTAAAATCCCCTACACAACAGGCATTCTAATAGGAATTGGCGAGACAAAAGAGGAAATAGCCGAATCATTGCTTGCAATTAAGGACATTTATGACGAATATGGCCATATTCAGGAAGTAATTATTCAAAACTTTACCCCAATTCCAGGAATCGAAATGGAAAATTGGGCCGAACCGAGCTTTTTAGATATGATTAGAACAGTTATTGCAGGATCCTTAGTGTTCAAGGACACTGATGTGAGCATACAAGTTCCGCCTAATCTGAATAACGATACTGCGCAGATATTTTTATTATGCGGTGCAGATGATTGGGGAGGAGTTTCACCAGTGAGCCCTGACTTCGTCAACATTACCTCACCATGGCCGGGGATTGATGAGCTTGAAAGCTTAACAAATGATGCCGGATTTGAATTGATAGAGCGATTATGCGTTTATGAAAAATACATCAATGCCGAATGGTTAAACGACTGTCTATTGGAAAAAATAGCTAATTTATCCTAGCGTCAACAACAACATGCTCCACACCAGGAGAGTATTTTTTTATTTTATTTATTTTCAATACTTCCACATCACGATTTCCTGCCTGAGAGATTATCCTCTCAACCGGTCTGGTGTGCATTAATTTTTCGGGAACCGTTTCATGATAATGCAGGATTCCACCTTCATTTAAACTGTCAATAGCCACTTTCAGATAATGATGAGTTGTCTTGACATATCCCATCACAATACGGTCAGCCTTATATTTTGGAGTATGAACCATACAGTCGCCTAAAATTGGAGTGACGTTTGTCAACTTATTTAGTTTGATGTTTTCATTCAAATAAAAATAGGAATTGGGATTTATCTCAATGGAATAGATTTTTTTGGCTTTAGAATGAACTCCAATAGGTATTGAAAAATATCCAATTCCGGCAAACATGTCCAAAACAGTTTCCCCATCTTCAACCAATTTGGCTATTCTCAACCTTTCATTATTATTGCCTTTAGACCACATTACCCTTGCCAAATCGAGTTTGAACAAACAACCGTTTTCCTTGTTTATTGTTTCTGTTTCATTTCCGTAGAGAATATTATATACCGGTTCCCTTTTGGTTCCCTGGATGTGGTCTATTTTCATTATTGTTTTCACATTATGCCTTTTAGATAAACTTTCCAACTCTTCAATTGATTCAAAATGAAAGCTTTTATCCAGGATTAAGATATCACCTATTAATTTCCATTTCAATGTATTCACCTTTAAAAGAAAAGTTTATATATGCAAATAGATAATATTAATATTGTTAGTTTATACTAATAATTGATTCTGATTTTAAATAAAAATTAATATAAAATATGTTAAATGATTTTATAATATTCAACCTAAAAAGTAGTTGAAATAAGATATATTTTAAATACTATATGAGGTGTATTTAAATGGATGATAAAATACTAGAAGGTACAACAACCGTCGGAATTACCTGTAAAGATGGAGTTGTATTTGCAAGCGAAAGAAGAGCTAGTATGGGAAACTTAGTAGCTCACAAAGTCGCAGAAAAAATATTTAAAATTGATGATCACATTGTAACCACCATTGCTGGATCTGTAGGAGATGCACAAAGTTTAATGAAAGTTATTGAAGCAGAAGTTTCTCTTTACCAAATGAGAAACAATGATGATATCAGTGTTAAAGCTGCTGCATCATTAACTGCAAACATATTGCGTTCAGGACCAATGTATGTTCAGACATTGCTTGGTGGAATGGACGGCGACAAACCATCTCTTTACTCATTAGACCCTGCTGGTGGAATGATTGAAGATACCTATATCTCAACTGGATCAGGTTCTATCGTTGCATACGGTGTTCTTGAAGACAGATTTAGAGATGACTTAACAACCGATGAAGGAATTGAAATAGCTATAAGAGCTATTAGAGCTGCTGCAGAACGTGACACATATTCCGGTAACGGATATTTAGTGGCTAAAGTTGATGCAAACGGCTTTGAAATGTTAGATAATGAAAAAATTAATGAGATTCTAGAAAAAATATAAGTAAGCTAATTTTTCATGACTAACTATTTTTTTATATAACATAGTGTAGGTAGTTTATGAAATTTAACTAGTTATAGCTTAAAGCTTTTTGTAAACTATTTTACTACACAAACTTTTTTTGAAGGGATTATATGACTTCAGACATTTTAGAAGATATCAAAAAAGAGATTTTACAAAAGCTACCAAATGAAATTCAGGTTTCAAAAGTTGAATTTGAAGGACCTGAAGTTGTAGTTTATACCAAAAATCCGGAAATCATAACTGAAAATGGCGATCTTATAAGATCACTTGCAAAAGAGCTTAGAAAAAGAATTATTATTCGATCTGACAAATGCGCATTACTCGAACCGGAAGATACAATAAACAAAATCCATGAAATTGTTCCGGACGGCGCGGAAATTACTGATATTTATTTTGATACAGTTACTGGCGAAGTGGTAATCACCGCTAAAAAGCCAGGATTAGTTATTGGAAAATACGGTGTAACATCCAGGAATATTGTCAAAAATACCGGATGGGCTCCTAAAATTTTAAGAACCCCACCGATTAGTTCTGACATCATTGGAAAAATCAGAACCATCCAAAAGAATAGCAGTAAAGAAAGGAAAAAAATGTTGCAACGTCTCGGACGCCAAATCCACCAAGGCAGTAAACACCCTAATGATTGGGCCAGAGTCACTTCCATGGGCGGATTTAAGGAAGTGGGACGTTCATCAATGCTTTTACAAACACCAAACAGTCGTGTTTTATTGGACTGTGGTGTTAATGTTGCTGCATCAGATAATAAAACTGCATTCCCATACTTGAATGCACCCGAATTTTCAATTGAGGAATTGGATGCAGTCATCATTTCTCACGCTCACTTAGACCATTGCGGATTTGTACCTTACCTTTACCATTACGGATATGAAGGGCCTGTTTACTGTACAACCCCAACAAGAGATTTGACAACACTTTTGCAATTTGACCACTTGGATATAGCTCACAGGGAAGGAAATCCTTTACCATTCACATCAAAACATGTAAAGCAAGCTATCAAAAATACAATTACCTTGGATTATGGGGAAGTAACAGACATTTCTCCGGATATAAGATTGACTTTGCACAATGCAGGACACATCTTAGGTTCAGCAATATCCCATATGCACATTGGAGACGGAGCCCATAACCTAGTTTATACAGGAGACTTCAAATATGAACCTTCAAGATTGCTTGAACCTGCAACAATCAGATTCCCACGTGCTGAAACAGTAATTATGGAAAGTACATACGGTGGAAAAGAAGACGTGCAACCTTCCAGAAACAATGCTGAAAAAGAAATGATGAAAACCATCTACAGAACACTCAAACGTGGCGGAAAAGTATTGGTTCCAGTATTTGCCGTGGGAAGGGCACAAGAGCTTATGGTTGTTTTGGAAGAATATATGAGACATGGATTAATTGAGGAAGTGCCTATCTATATTGACGGTATGATTTGGGAAGCAACAGCTATCCATACTGCAAGGCCTGAATATCTAAGTAAAGACTTAAGAGACCAAATCTTCCACATGGGAAGAAACCCATTTGTCTCAGAAATGTTTGAAAAAGTTCAAAATCACGACCAAAGGAAAGAAATTGTTGAAAGCAGACAACCTGCAATTATATTATCCACTTCAGGTATGTTAACTGGAGGAAACTCCGTGGAATACTTCAAATGGTTATGTGAAGATGAAAGAAATACATTAATATTTGTTGGTTATCAGTCTGAAGGATCAATGGGTAGAAGAGTCCAAAAAGGTTGGAAAGAAATACCTCTTGAAGATGAAGACGGTAGAACCAGACAGTTCATTGTGAAAATGGAAATAAAAACAATCAATGGATTTAGTGGACACTCAAACAGAAGACAATTGATGGAATATGTTAAAAGACTTAATCCAAGACCTGAAAAAGTCATTACATGCCATGGAGACCCATATAAGGCCGTAGATTTAGCGTCTTCCATTCATAGAAGTTATAAAATTGAAACCAAAACTCCAATCAATTTAGATTGTGTCAGAATACACTAATTGAAAAAACAATTAAATACTTTGTAAAACAAAAATATATTGTATAAAAATAATGTTTATAGGTGTTAAAATGGTTACTTATTCAGAATCTGGTGTTGATATAGACCTTGAAGCAGTTACTGTTTCAAAATTGGCTGATAAACTAAAATCAACATTATCATGTAGAGATATTATTACAGACAGTGGTCATTATGCTGCTTTAGTGAAATTAGGCGATAAGGCTATTGCAATGAGTACAGATGGTGTTGGAAGTAAAATCTTAATTGCAGAAATGATGAATAAATACGATACAGTAGGTATAGACTGCATAGCCATGGTAGTTAATGACATTCTATGTGTTGGAGCAGAACCAATAGCATTGGTGGATTATCTTGCTGTTGAAAAACCAGACCCTGAAAGAGCTTCCGAAATTGCTGAAGGTCTTGTAAAAGGTGCTGAAGAATCAAGAATTGCAATCATCGGTGGTGAAACAGCATCACTTCCGGGAATTATTAAAGATTTTGATTTGGCAGGTACCGGAATTGGGTTTGTAGATATCGATAAAATCATTACCGGTGAAAACATCCAGCCGGGAAATGTGTTGATTGGTATTGAAAGTAACGGTATTCATTCAAATGGATACAGTCTTGCAAGGAAAGCATTATTTGATGATGCCGGTTTTACTGTTGACGATAAAATGCCAAATGGTGAAACAACTGTCGGTGAAGAGTTAATAAGACCAACTGAACTATATGTTAAACCTATTGTAGCATTATTTGAAAAAGAATATAATATTAATGGGCTTGCACATATCACCGGAGGAGGATTTACAAACCTCAGACGCTTGAAAAAAGGTGTGGGCTATGAAATAACTGACCTTCCGGATGTGCCGGAAATATTTAAACTCATTTATGAACAAAATGTCGACATAAAAGAGATGTATAAAGTATTTAATATGGGTGTCGGTTTTGTTGTAATCTGTGAGGAAAATGAATCTGAAGCGATTATGGATACTTTAAAAGAATATTGTAACTGTCAAATTATTGGAAAAGTAACCGATGATGAAAAAATAAAAGTTAAAGCTTTTGAAGGATCCGAAATAGAATACTGATTTGATAATAATTAAGAGGCGTGTGTAAATGAAAATAATGAAGGATAAAGAAATAGCTCTTGTAAAGGAGATATTAAAGAAATTAGGAGCCAGTGAAGAAGATAGTGAATACGTTGCTGAAGCAACAATCGATGCCGATTTAAAAGGATTTACATCACATGGGCTCGGCAGATTCCCGCAATACTTAATTAGTATCGAAGCAGGAACAATAAACCTTGAAGATGACATTGTCATTGAAAAAGAAACACCAGCAATCGCTTTGATTAATGGTAATAGTGGTTTTGGACAAGCAGTATCATATAAAGCAATGCAATTAGCCATTAAAAAAGCTAAAGATGTGGGAATTGGATGCGTTGGTGTGCATAATACAAATCACTTTGGAGTAACTGGTTTTTATTCTGATTTAGCATTAAGAGAAAATTGTATTGGATTAGTGCTTGCAAATACTGACCCTGCAATTGCCCCATTAGGCGGGAAAACACCTTTAATCGGGACCAATCCACTTGCATTAGGTATTCCATCTGAAACTTACATTACAGTAGATATGGCAACTTCAGTTACTGCACGTGGAAAAATTATTGAATCAAAAAGAAAAGGTTTAGATTTGCCTGATGGATGGGCATTAGATAAAGATGGAAATCCAACTAACGACCCTGAAGCTGCTCTTGAAGGCTCAATATTACCATTTGGAGGATTTAAGGGATATGCTCTTGCAGCATTGATTGAAATTTTAACAGGCCCATTAGTACAGGCAGGATATGGTCATGGTGTAACCGGTACTGCTTCACCAGATAAAGACTGTACTAAAGGGGATTTATATGTTGTAATTGATCCGTCCAAATTTGGAGACTTTGGAGAGTTTGTAGCTCATACTGAAGACTTTGTTTCTCAAATCAGAGCAACAGGCGAAACTGTTGCAATACCTGGAGATTTAGAAGTGAAAAGAATAGCTGAAGCTGAAGCTAATGGTATTGCAATTGATGAAAAACTATATGAACAGTTAAAAGAAATCTGTGACAATTTAGATATTGACATAGATTCCTACATAGAAGAATAATTTTTATTCTTCAAATTCTTTTTTTATTTAAAAATAGTGGCGAATGAATATTATTCCTTTTTATATTTCGCATAAAAACCGTCGGTATCGGCATATATGGTGTAAAATCCGTATTCCTCTGCTTTTTTAATTGATGATTTAATATATTGCCTTCCCCAAGATGTGATTGCTTTTGCACATTCAAAAGAATACCATCTAAATCTAGGAAAACCGTAAATACCATACATAGTATTCGCCAATCTCTTGATGGCCTGCTGCTGTACATCCAAAGCCTTTTTCTCAGTTTCATCTTCACAGGCTTTCATTTCACGCTTAATTCTAAATCTTTCCTGTAAAATTTTATCAATAACAGATGGAATAAAACCCTGAGGAGTCTTTTTAAACTTTAAACCGTGCTCCGGTGAAATATTATATTCATCTTCATCTTCAACATCCCCCAAAACCATCACATCAGGAGATATGTTTTTAGATATAATAATGCTTGGATATAGACTTCTAAAGTCGAACTGAACCAAGTTTTCATGAAGGCCTGTCTCAGGCTCTTTGACATATCCTCCCTCGTTATCTTCCGCATTGGCACGGTCAGCAAAATTAGAACCCTGCTTATTCGGAACAACTTCATCATCAAAATAAGCCTGTTTGACTAAAAACCATTCGGCCTGCTGGCCAGTAGCCATACGGCTTACATCAAATAATGGTTGACCTATAATACGGGTAAGTTCTAAATTAAGTGGCAATGTTTGTTCAGCTATCTTTAAAGTGGAAATTACGTCATCAAGAGAATAATCGAAAAGATTATCCAACTCTTCTCCCCCATTATCCCAGAACTCCCAGATTTTTTCTCCAGGAACATCGATTTTCTCTTCACCGAACAGTTCATAATAAACTCTTTCAAGGGTATATCTCTCCAAGGTCATGTATCTTCTCATTACAAGATATAAATCCACATGAATCAAACCCTTAAGGGAAGCTGCATTAGCATATCCTCGCCTAATGTATCTAACTTCAGATCCATCCATGCCGATATCCAAATCGACACCTAAAATTTTAGCCCTGTCCTTAAGATATGGGAAGTCAAAGTTATCTGAATTGTAACCTACAATGATGTCAACATTATTTTCCTTAATGATCCTTGTAAATTCTTCAATCATCTCTTTTTCACTTGTGACCTGATTTACAAAATTATCCCGGTCTTTTGAATTTGTTTTTGTGGATATGACCTGATTAACACCGAAATTGGTTGCAACCCCAATCATGATAATTTCATCTTCTTCGGAATTGGGCATCCCATGAGGATTTCTAACTTCCAAGTCAAAGCTTAAAATTCTGAATTTTTGAGGATATTCCTCAACACGCCTTAATCTTTCAGTTAATTTGATAATCTGAATATCCTGTTCTTTGGCGTCAAGATTAAGAAATGAATCGAGTTCTTCCCCAATTGCTATCACTTCAGTCATAGGGATGACATCCCTGTCCATGAGGTATCTCCTATAAAATGGAATATCAAACTCTCTGATTTGGAGAACACCCTCAATATCCCTTAGCTTATCCCTGTTTTTTGCCAATTCCTGAGGATGGATGAAAGTAACCTTAATGAATTCCTTTTCAATTTGAAAATCTTTTTTAACTACTTTTTCAACGGAAACTATATCCAAATTTTCTTGGATTCTGGACATGCACTCATCAATATCATCTGAAACAACATACAAATACGGTTCGAATGTATCATCCAATAAAATTACATTTTTATCCCCATCCTTTGAAAACAAACGAATTACTGGCTTATCTTCATATGTAACGTAATCAATATCCAAAATAACAACATTCCTTTCCATATTACTCATCACCGAGAAGATATTCATTTCTGTAGCTGTCCAAAACAGCATAAGTTATTCCCAAAATTAACGGTCCGACAATAAAACCGACAATGCCATAGGCCAAAGGCCCTGCCAAAAATCCGATTAACAATATTAATGGATGGACATCTGCATAATGGCTGGATAACGCCGGTCGAATATACATATCAATAGTGCTTAGGAAAAATCCAAACAACAATACAATTATTGCTCTGGTGTAATTTCCGGTAGCCAAATCTATGAAAAACAAAGCCCAATAAATTGGCCAAGGCCCGAACACAGGAATCAGCTGAAGTATTCCTGTCAGTACACCTAAAAATATTCCAAACGGATATCCTAGAATAGAATAACCTATACATCCGAAAATACCTATGATTAATGAAGTCAAAAAGTGTCCGTAGAATATGCTTTTTAAAACATTCTTAACTGATTCAACAGTATTATCAAAAAACTTTTTTGAATCATCAGGAACAAATGATTTAACAAAATTCAAACAGTTGTTTCCATCACGAATAAAATAGAATACAGAACAGACCAAAATAAACAAATCTAAAATAATATTAGCGAATTTACTTAAAAATTTGACAGTGTAGTTTAAAATATAACTTCCCACATTATTAATGGCATTTTCAAGGTATGAATTGATAGAACTTACATCGCCATTAGGCAAATATGTGGAAATTTGGTCTAAACCCGTAAACAAACCTGCAGTTTGATGGTCAGCTAAAACCCATGTTACAAATGTGGAAATTTCAAATATTATATAAAAAACCAATAGGAAGAGTGGTATCAACACTACAATCATTGCAATTAAAATAGACGGTGATTGATATTTTAATCGGGATTGTATTTTACAGGCCACAGGCTTGATACCATAAGCCAAGATAGCTCCTAGAATAACCATATTCAGCACAGGAAATATTATCATTAAAGAAACTACCAACAAAAATATTATCAACAATACCGGTGGAGTTAAATGCTCTTTAATGTCAATTCCCATTTTATCACCTTAATACTTTAAACCGGAAGCATCCCTTCTATATTTTGCAAATTCAGTAATCTTACTAATTTTATCATTTTCAAAAACAGGACCTTCAACGCAAATCCTCCAACCTTCACTGTCAACACAGCATTGTCCGCATACGCCCAATGCGCATTTCATGTATCTTTCAAGTGAATACTGGGCAGGTATTTTTGCATCTTCAAGAATATCAAAAATCCCTTTCATCATTATTTCAGGCCCGCAAACAAATGCGTAATCATAAGAAGAATCCTTAAGCAGTTCCCTTAAACAGTCAGTGGCAAATCCCTTGAATCCAAAACTTCCATCATCAGTGCAGTTATGAACATTTGCACCTAATTTTTCAAGTGAATCTGAAAACAGCAACTCATCTTTGGTAACCGCCGCCGAGATGACATCAACATTGTTGGCTTTTTTAACCAAATCACTGGCAATCGCATTAATTGGAGCCATTCCGACCCCTCCACCAATAGCTATTATGTTTCTTGCCTCAAATGAATTATCAAATCCATTACCATAGCTGCCTCTAATACCGATTTGGTCTCCAACATTCAAATCATGCAGTTGGGAAGTGAATTCCCCAATATTTTTAACGCTGATGGCTAATTCATTATCATTAATTTGTGAAATGGACATTGGCTTTTCATTTTTAAAATTCCAGACCATTATAAATTCGCCCGGATTCGGACGGCCAAAAGTATCCATGTCCCAATCGAATTTGAAGGTTTTGATTGTAGGAGTCTCATCAATAATTTCTTTAATCTCAACAATTTTCGGTTCATTAATCATTCTTACAACTCCCCATGTGCGATTCCGACCATCTCATCAATAGATGAAAATCCCTTTTCAGCCATGAACTTTTCCAAACCACAATTAATCTTTTCAAATACTTCAACGCCCTCATCCATTATTGCTGTACCTATCTGTACTGCACGGGCTCCCGCATAGATAAATTCTACAACATCTTCAAATGTATAAATTCCACCAACGCCAATTAATGGAATATCAACTGCCTCATAAACTGAATAGACGTTTCTTACGGCTATCGGTTTAATTGCGCGACCACTCATGCCTCCGAATTTATTTGACAATACCGGACGGGCGACATCAATATTAATTTTCATTCCAGGACCTAATGTATTTATTAAAGATAAAGCATCTGCACCCGCATCTTCACATGTCTTTGCAATTTCAGTAATATCTGTTACATTGGGTGTTAGCTTGGCGATTATGGGAATATCAGCCGCATCTTTTGAAGCTGAAACTATAGTATGGCTCAAATTACAATCCTGTCCTATTGAGGCACCATAACCGTCCATTGCATGAGGACAAGAAATGTTTAATTCAATCATGTCGACATGTTCCTGAACTTCTTCAACCAGTGCGGAAAATTCATCCGGTGTTGCTCCATAAATTGATGCTATTATAACATTATTATCATGATCAATCTTTTTTAATTCCTCTTTGAAGTTTTCAACGCCCGGATTAGAAAGTCCAATTGCGTTAATGATGCCCCCTTCAACCGCAACAGTTGTAGGGTTTACATAACCTGGATGAGGATTCAAGGAAAAAGACTTGGAAACCACCCCTCCTGCACCAGATTTTAAAATCCAATTCATAGAGGAAGCATTACTTCCCATTATGCCTGCTGCAAGCATCAAGGGGTTTCTAAATTCCACTCCACAAACATTTGTTTTCAACATTATATCAACCTAAGTATTATTTCTGATTTTAATTATTTAATTAGTTTTTGTTAATTTTTCAATGATTTCCTGATATTTTTCATTTTGTAATTTTAAGCTAATGACATTGGTTTTATTGGATTTAATTATCTCTTCTTTAGATTTTATTAAATTATCAATTTGCTCATCCTGTTTTTCGATGATTGAATCTTTTTGTTTAAGCAAATCCTCATAGGTTTTGGAAATTTTTCTCAATTGAAGTTCCAAATTTTCTGAATTTGAACTTATCTGATGTTTGTAATCATCAATCAGCGACCTCAAATATTTTACCTGGTCATGCTTGTCCTCAATTATACTGTCCTTTTCCTTAAGTTTTTCTTGAAGGTCGTCCAGTTCATTCATTCTGGCCTTGTCATAATCGATTTTTGTATCCAGCTTATCCTCCAAATTCTTATTTTCATATTTTAATTTGGTTGAATAAAGCTTTAATTTATTAATCTCTTCTTTCTTGGCTTCAAGTTCCATATAAAGCTCATCAATTTCAGCATTTTTGAGCTCAAGTTCATCCTTCAAATCTCTAAAACTTTGCTTTGACATAATTACAAATCCAAAAATAGCACTAAATTCTATAAACTATTTTAATTTTCTAATAAATTAAATCTTTTTATTGTACATAAAAATACTTATTAAAAATGAAAAAAATATTTTAATTCATGGAATGTTATATAACTTACTGCATAAAAGGATATCTTGCTTTTAATGGAAATAATGAATTAATTTGTGAAAAATTATTTCCCCAAGATGAGATAATCCAAAGATTGGCGGATATCAATGATAAAAAAATTGTCAAGGAAGAGCTTGAGATAATCGAAGAAGTTTCAAAAGATTATGATGAAATCAGCATCGAGTCCAATAAACGATTATCCGATTACAGCAATGAAAAAATTAAAATTGAAACACCAAATCAAGGTGGAGAATACCTTAGAAACAACTATGAGCAATTTAATTTAAATAGCGAAGAAATTGCAGAAATCTATCAAAACTTGGCAATTTATAAAATTAAAAAAGAGTCCTCTTCCGAAGATAAACACCTAATTCAGGCAGTTAACTCCATTGATGAAATTGATGAAACAATATCAAAACTGATTGAAAGAATAAGGGAATGGTATGCATTATATTTCCCCGAAATGGACATTATCAAAAACAATGAGACCTATATTAAGCTGATTTCCCAAAACAAAACAAAAGACGAAATCATTAAAGCAAAGCCTGATGCATTTCCGGACAACATTATTGATCTTGAAGATGACATCAACGTCGAAGATTTGGAAATTATGAACAATTATGCCAATTCCATCTTTGAACTTCAGAAATCCAGAAGGAATATCGAAGAGTATATTGATTATAAAATGGAATCCATAGCGCCAAACTTAAGGCTTTTAGTAGGACCAACATTGGGTGCTAAATTGATTTCGCATGCCGGAGGAATAAAACGCCTTGCAATGTATCCTTCAAGCACAGTTCAGATTATGGGTGCTGAAAAAGCATTGTTTAGGCATTTGAAGAGTGGTGACAGGCCTCCGAAATATGGTTTAATATATCAACATCCGCAGGTTCGTGGCGCCAAATGGTGGAATAGGGGAAAAATTGCCAGAATGCTTGCCGGGAAAATATCCCTTGCCGTTAGAAGAGATGTTTTTACTAAGACAATAGATGAAAATGTTGCAGAAGAATTTAAACAAAAAGTAGAAGAGATAGAAAAGAATAATCCATTTCCAACAAAAACAACTAAAAAAAGAAAAGAAGAAAAGTCTAAAACAAAAAATAAGCGCAAAAAAGGAAAAAATAAAAAGAAAAGGAGATAGGCCATGAAAGTTTATTATAAAGATGGAAATGTTGCAACTAAAAATTTAACTCCTGGAATATCAGTATATGGGGAAGAGTTAATTATAGAAGATTACGAATATAGGATATGGAATCCTAGACGCTCCAAACTAGCAGCTGCGCTTTTAAATGGATTAGAAAATCTGGAGCTTCTGGACACTTCAAAAGTATTGTACTTAGGTGCATCAACCGGAACAACCGTTTCCCACATTTCAGATATTGTAATCAATGGAAGGATATATGCGGTTGAATTTTCACCAACAACAGCCAAAAAACTAGTTCAACTTTCACGTCAAAGGCTTAATATTTCTCCGATTTTAGGTGATGCAACCAAACCCAAAGGATATCTGAACATTGTTGAAAAATCAGATTTAGTATACTGCGATGTTGCCCAGCCAAATCAAAGTGAACTGTTTATGAAAAACATGAACTTATTTTGTAAGGATAATGGAGCGGGTCTTTTAATGATAAAAGCCAGAAGTATCGATGTCGTACAAAAACCTAAAAAGATATTCAAGGAACAAGAGAAGAAATTGAAAGAAAAAGGTTTTAAGATTGTTGAAAAAGTAAAACTGGAACCATACGAAAAGGACCATATCGCATTTTTAGTGGAAAAAAATTTTTAAAAAAAAATAAGTAATTTCACATAGCAAATGGGAAAAAAAATAGCTATGAGAAACATAAAAAATTACTACAAAAACACCAAAAAAGTATTACTCCAATACCTTTTTATACTATGAAATAAAATATAAAATATGCTAATGCAAATAAAATAAAAGTTCATTTAAACGTCCTTTAGGTTGATTCACTCTATTAATCACTCCATTTAACTAACGCCTAAAGGCATGAACTTATTTTATTGAAATACTTATTTTTAAAAGATTTATTTTTAAAGACGATTTTTCTTATTTTATTTAGAAAAGTATTACTTTTTAATGCTTGAATCAGCTTAGAAAATTACAATACAAACTAGATAATTAAATCAGTTAAATGTTTAAATTGAAATCCGATTTACACAAAAAATAAAAATACATATTAAAAATAAAATTGATATGCCTTAAAAATTTCAAAATAAAGACCTATAAAAGAATTAATTTTTTCATCAAATCATATGAGAATATTGATACCACGGGACAAATATTACTATCAAAAATATCAATTTTATGATTAAAATTTCATATATTTCCAGACAATCCCATCAATATAAATTAGCACATATTTGAAAATATTAAAATGAATATGAAAAAAGTAGAATTTAAAGTTAGATATCTACATATACTTATATCTTTTTAGAAATTATGTCCAAAATTGTTTTTGCAATTTCCCTTTTTGATGCTAGAGGAACTGATAAGACATTTTCATCAACAATCAATACCTCATTGTTATCGGATCCAAAACTGCACCCCGCTCTTGAAATGTCATTTGCAACAACCAAATCTGTACCTGCATCAGCAATCTGCTTTTTAGCACAGTTAATTATATCCTCACGGGAGATATTGAATTCGGCTTTAAATCCAACAAGAAATATTTCAGGGTTAATTTCTTTAATTTGACGGATGATTTTGGTGGTTGGCTTTAAATCCAGTGAAAGTGAAGTGCTTGAATCAATTTTCTTGTCTGACTTTCTTGCAAACTCAAAATCAGAAACCGCCGCCACAGATATGAAAATATCATAATCCCCAACCAAATTTAAAATGACATCGTTCATTTCACTGCTTGTTTCAACATGAATTACATCAAAAACAGAAGGAATATCAACAGTGACATTAGCCACAACCAATGTTAAATCTGCACCACGGATATACGCTTCCTTAGCCAGTTCCAAACCCATTTTTCCTGAAGATTTGTTAGTTATCCCCCTAACAGAGTCAATGGGTTCATAGGTTCCGCCCATACTAATTAAAACTTTTTTTCCTTTGATGGTATCAATCCTTTTTATTTAAATTAATGGTTCTTAATGATTCAAGAACAATATCCTCTTTTGACGGAAATTTCGCTTTACCTTCATCCATTCTTGGATTAATAAATATCGCGGATTCCTCTTGTCTGATTATATCAATATTTCCTTGTATGGCCTTATACATCGAATCGTGCATAGACGGGACAAAGATAATTGGTGTATCATGACCGTAGGCAGTAATCAATAAAGTTGAAATCGCATCATCAGCTATCTTATGTGCAAACTTGGAAATTATATTTGCGGTTGCCGGTGCAACCAATATTAAGTCCTCCTGAGAGTATTTAACATGCTCTATCTTGCCTGTCAATTTGGTTACAACTTCACTGCCGGTTGCAAATTCCATAGAATTTGGATGAATTATCTCACAGGCAGCCTCACTCATGAAACATTTAACTTCAACATCGTTTCTTCTAAATTCGCGAGCCAATTTTATTGATTCGGTAGCTGCAATGCTACCTGTAACACATAATACAATCATTTAAAACACCTTAAAAAAAGAAATTATGTAATTTGAATGTCTGACAAGACATATTCAAAAACATACAAATTATCTTCAAATTGATCTATTGGTGCACTGTAAAGCAAAACATAAGCTTGACCGCCTTTTTCAAACCAAACTGCCATATGTTGCTTTTCAACACCATCTGTATTGGAAGTATAAACATATTCCATTGCATCATAATCCGCAAGGACCAATCCTCCTGAAGACACCAATTCATAATTAGGATCCTTTTCCATGGATTTGTATGTGCTGTTAACAAATGTATAGAAATCTCCCTCAATCGGCCTTTTTTCGATATTGATATTTACTTGACCGATGCCGAATGCATCAATTGCGCTTAATTTGGATATTGCCATTATTGAATCCTCTGATACTGCCTTTGAGTATCCCCAATCTGAAGGATAACTAATAGTAATTCCGCTGTTGGATAAAGTTAAGATGCTTGTGGCATTTGAATCGGCACTAACCGCTGAAACGGAAATGATTAATAACAACAATGTAAATATAACAATGCTTCCTTTCAATATTTTATTCTCCATATTTTCACCTTCAATTAAGAGAATTATCTTCAATTCGTAGGGGTAGGTGTTGGCGTATCAGAATCTCCTCCACTGTCAGGAGTATTTCCTCCACCACCCTGGGAATCGGATGAATCACTTGAATCATCAGTTGTAGTCTCAATAGTGCTGCTGGAATAATTTGAATCAAATGTATAATTATTTGAGCTAGTAACGTTTACCTCTTTAATTTCCGGAAATGCAGTATCCTGAACAATTGCTACAGAATCGGTATTGCTCAACTCGTCAAAATCAAAACTGAAAATTCCATATGCAACACCTGCAGTAAATCCAATAACCAATATCAATAACAACAACAGTTTAAAGGTGCCGCTGTCCATTGATGATTTTTTAGTCTTATTATATTTCGCATCCCCTTTTTTAGGATTGATAATATATTTCTGAACCAAATCTTGTTCTTCTTTTTTCTTATTAACGGTAGGTTTTCTGCTTCTTCTTTTCTTTTTAGAGGAATTATTAGTAGGTTTACCTTGCATAGATCTAATTCTTCTTGTAGCTGCTTTAGCATCGATAGTATTTAACTTATCTTCATATTTAGAACGAAAATAACTATACTTATCAGCAGAAATCTTACCAGACCTGTAATCGTCTTCTAAACTACTCATAATTTTAAGAAGTTTTTCTCTATCGTCTGACATGCCTACCCTCCGAGAACATTATAATATTATAATATATTGAAATATTAATTTATAAGTTTAACTAGAATTCAGGATAAGAACCTAAAACTTTAAAAAAATAAGCATTTTCTTTTATTTCTTCCAATATATTTTTTACAATAGCATCATCCTTATGACCATTAAAATCTACAAAGAACAAATATTTGCCCAAACCTTTCTTAGAGGGCCTGGATTCAATTTTAGTTAAGTTTATACCGTTTTTTTCGAAAAAACCTAAAATATTGTACAAACCGCCAGGACGGTCTTCATAAATTGAAAAAATAATCGAAGTTTTATCCTTACCGGTCATTTCATGGTCTTCATTGGACAAAACAACAAATCTTGTCTGATTATTATCCGTATCCTGAATATTGGATTCAAGAATTTCCAAATTGTACAGCTCAGCAGATTTTGCATTACCAATAGCCGCTTTAGTTTTATCGCCAATTATGCTTTTGGCCGCTTTGGCGGTGCTTACAGCATAATGAGGTTGTATCTTATGCTTGTTAATGTATTCCTGACATTGTGCAATAGCTTGAGAGTGAGAATACACATCCTTGATATCCTCCAATGCAGTTTGCGGATTTACAATTAGATTTTGATTAATGGGAATGATGATTTCATTGAATATTTTTAAATCGAATTTATGGGCTAAAGAATCTAAAGTGATTCCTACAGACCCTTCAATGGAATTTTCAATCGGCACAACCCCCAATGAACAATCCCCATTTTTTACGCTTTCCATTACCGCGGGAATAGTGCAGTATGAAACCAATTCACCGCCCAACAAACTGGCGGCTTCATGAGTAAAAGTTCCTTTAGGACCTAAAAAGGATATAAATGTAATATAAATTCCTCCAAAAAATAAAAAAAAAAGAGATATTTAAGATTCTAATTTTTCAATTAATCTTAAAATATCAGTTTGTGTTATAATACCCACAACTTCCCCATCTTCAACAACAGGCAAACCGTTAAAACCGGTTTCCATTATGATGTTTGATACTTCAGTTATGGACATTTCTTTTGAAACAAAAGTTGGGTTTCCAGACATGATGTCTTCAACCAAAAGATCTTTAATTTGAGATTTCTGATACTTTTCAGGGACGGATTTTCTAAATTCAATGAATGCCCTCATTAAATCTTTTGAAGTAATCATTCCCACAAGTTCTCCATCATCTACAACAGGCAATCTTCCAACATGTGATTCAAGCATTTTTCTTCTAGCGTGAATAATTCTTTCTGTTGGTGATATGCTTATTAATTCTTTAGACATTATTTCTTTAACAGTAATCTTATCGAATGCAATTCCAACTGCAAGAGTAACGAAGTCAGCTTTTGATACTATTCCAACCATTTTATCTTCATTCATTACAGGAACGGAACCAATACCTTTTTCCAACATTATTTTTGCAACTTCACCTAACTGCATTGTTTGGGGAACTGTAATAACATCTTTAACCATTACAGATGAAATATGAAGTCTTGATGCAGGCATATTTTCATATTTTGAAGAACCGAGTTTATCAGCAATGTCCCTTTCTGAAATAATGCCCACCAATTCCTTATTATTGGTTACAGGTAAACGAGATACATTGTGTTTACGTAATAATTTTAACGCATCAGTAAGATTTTGATCTTTGTCTACGGTAATTATATCTTCAGACATCAAATTCTTAATTTGCATATTATCATCTCCTATCTGTTACTTAATATCTTTTAACTGCGTTCAATATGTCTCTTTCAGTAATAATACCCACTACTTCATCATTTTTAACAACTGGCACGCCACCAATGTTGTTCTCAGCGAAAAGTTCACATAACTCTCCAATACCCATAGTAGGTTCAACGGTTATAGGATCTTTAACCATTATATCAGAAACGATTGTTTTTAAAACGTCAGTTGCTAAATTAGAATTTAAATGGTCAAATAACTCTTTTGCATTTAAAAATCTTATAACATCAGTAGAAGTCAAAATACCCAATAATTTTTTAGCTGCTTTGGAGATATCTGCTTCACCACCAACAATTGGAATTCTCCTTAAACCATTTCTGACCATGATTTTGCATGCTCCTTCCAAAGGAGTTCCAGGAGTTGTAGTGAATACTTTAGGACTCATATAATCTTGTACTGTTTCTTTTCCAGCCACACCTGCTAAGGATAATGCAATATCCCTTTCGGTAACAATACCTGCAAGTTTTTCATCAGCATCAACAAGAGGTATAGCACCTAATTGATTGGCCAGCATTGTTTCAATAGTTTCTCCAATTGAAGCTTTATGAGATAATGTGATTAAATCACGTGTCATAATTTCTTTGACCGGTTCGTTGATTGCTGCTAAAAAGTTATCTTCATATTTTTTCTCGATAATATTGAATTTTTTTCCTCCGCCAAAGAAATCTAATATATCCATTACGGTTACAATACCTAATAACTTACCAGAACCTGGGTCGGTAATTGGCAATCTTCTAAATTCATGTTCCATCATAACTTTAGCAGTGTCTTTGATACTTTTTGAAGGAGGTATTGAAACTACATCTCTAGTTGCAATAGCCATGATGTCTCCTTCTTTATCATGAACTTTGGTTTCACGTTCAATTGCACCTGTATTTGATTTTCTGTTAATGGATGTTTTATCTTTCATATTCGCACCTCTAATATAATTATATTCCCTAAAAATAAAATCAATTTATTAAAAACAAAATCACTCAATATCCAAAATCTTATGAACTTGAGGAATAGTAAAAACTTCAAAATATTGCCCAACAATCTCGGAAAACTCAAATAATTTAAAATTAATGTCCTTCCATTCATCCAATGGACTAGAAGGTTGGATAATTATTTGAAGACTACTTTTGCTTGAAATATTATCGGATAATTTTTTGATTACCTCTTTAAATGATTTTATTTTTGTTGAAGGCAATATAACTACTTTACAATATACATTTATGCACTTCGCCATTAATAAATTTAGTGATTTAACTTCATTTGAAAAAATTTCTTCATCAAAATCACCTTCAAAATGCTCAGGTAACTTAATATCTAAAGAAACAATATCCAATTTTTCAATCAAATCAATATTATCCGGCAAAGTACCGTTTGTTTCCAGCATAATATCCAAATCAAAGTTTTTACTGACCTCTGAAATGAACTCCGGATATAAGCTAGGTTCACCTCCAGTAAAAGAAATGGCTCTGCAATCAGGAGTTATGAGTTTGTTGATTTCATCTGTGACTTCATAAGGGGTCATCAGCTTTCCTGATTTTTCAGATTTACTTTCATTGGTGTCGCAGTAATTGCAGTTTAAATTGCAACCTGCAAATCTGACAAATATCTGTCTTTGGCCTATCAGAAGGCCTTCACCTTGAAAAGATGAAAAAATTTCAATGATAGGGGCTTTCATCATAAATCTTTCCTGTACATTGCTCCTTGACCGATTCCCTCGTTTACACAAACTGAAACATATTCCAAATTATCATAAGTTTCAGAAAGCTTTTTTGCTAAAGTTTCAGCAAAAAACTTTGAAAGTTCTTCCGCTGAAGTATAAGGGAGCGGTAAAAATACACAGTCCACGGACGGAAGAGAATATCCTTTACCGTCGATTTTAAAGTAAACGGATTTTTGATTTTTTAAATCAAAAATGGAATCTTTATTTTTATCAAAATCCTTAAAATCAATTAATTCATTATAAACCGGAATCAATAACCTGTGATCCAGTTCATCGCAAATAGATTTAGTATAACCTTTAACATCTTTAAAGTCAACTACAAACTCAAAATCACCGGCCCTTTCCCCTTCAATCTCAACATCTACAAAGTATGAATGTCCATGGATAAAACCACAGGACTCATGGCCAGGGATTACATGAGCAGAAGAGAATCTTAAATTTGATTGAATACCATTAACTAAAATTTTCATCCTAACACCTTTGTCTTGCTTATGTCATTCTCTATTGTTTCTAATTCATCTATGAATCTGCCAACAACTTCATTTATTAAATCCAATAAGTTATTTTCATCAAATATTTGTTGATTATTGACTTCAATATCATATAATCCTATTGTTTCAACATCATCCGGAGTTCCTTTATCCTCCAAATTAAAAGCAAAATGAATTTTAGAAGAACTTAATGAAATGGAAGCTATAGAAATGGATAATTTTCTATTGCAAACGAAAATATCGTCACCTTCCCTTTTTGTTGCAACCCCATATTCCGCCAAGATTTCTCTAAATATCATTACCAATAGCCTTTGCCTCAGATAAGCAATTCTCATGTTAGGGGGCTGCTGGTCAAAAAATTCACAAATGAAGTTAACCATATAATTTGACCTGATTTCCAATCCAACATCTGCAAAATCCTTCAAATTATCCGGAGTGATATTGACAGGGCCAATCCATGTTATGACAGATGATCCATAAATCCCAAATTCTTGAAAAGCCCATGACGGATTAATCTGACTTCCGTCATATTCAAAAATTTCATCAACATGCTTATGAGTAATTGTCATGATAAAAACCTAAAAAAATTATATTATACTATTAAATATACTGACTTCAAATTATATAAACTAAACTAAAAATTAACCTGAAAACAGAACAAAATTAAAAGTTATCAATCACATTACATCTTGAAAATATTAATTAATGAAAAAAACAATATTAAATCAAGGAGTCAAAACAATGAAACAAGTTAGAACAAGAGATTTTATTTACACAAGCGATGACCTATACTTCGCATCAACCAATTATGTTCATCCGGAAGACAGGGTAATTTCATTTTTAAGATACATTCCCGACCCTGAAGGAGACCGAGAAAAAGATGGAAAAAGATATAGGAAAGTGGGGTCCGAGGAAGCTTATACATATCTGAGGGAAAACCACCCGGATTATTTGTATTTCTGCGATGTGACAAATGTTGAGATGATGGGCGTGCCATTGGATAAAGTCGAAAGAGTAATCAAACCAGAAGACAGATTATATGGGCTTAAAAAGACTTTTGAAGCCGGAGGAGAAGTAAAAAATCCGGAATTGATAGCCAAATTAATGGATGTTGCCGACTTTTTCCATTTCATGGCAGACATCCCATACGACCATCTCGGAATTTCAGGATCCATTTTACCCGGCCTTCAAAAAGATGATGTGAGTGACTTGGATTTTGTTGTTTATGGACTTGACAACCATAGAAATGCAATTGAGGCATTTAAAGAACATAGAGGCAAAGAAGTCTACATCGAAGAAGTGGACAAACACATCACAGTGCAAGGCATTACAAATGATTATTGGGATTTTGTCTACAATAAAAGAATGAGCGATGCAAGCTTAACCAAAGAAGAATTCAGATGGTATGAAAATAGAAAAGCAAATAGGGGAACCATCAATGGAACTTTATTTGACATTTTGGCCACCAAAGATTATGATGAAATATCAGGCGTTTGGGGAGATACAGTCTATGAACCTCAAGGAATCGCACAAATAGAGGCAGATATTGTAAGTGCCCTTGGAGCATTCGACAACCCTTCACTTTATACAATTGAAAACGTGAAAGTCCTTGATGGAGTGGAATTTGACTTGACTGAAGTGGTTTCCTTTACACACACCTATGCCGGCGAGGTAATTGACGGCGAACATGTTATAGCCAAGGGCAAAGTAGAAAAGGTCATTGTCAATGGTGAAGACTCACATTACCGTTTGGTTGTTGGAACAACACGTGAAGCCATCGATGAATATTTAAAGCTTAAAGAAAGTCCCGCTTAGGCGACCATAATATGCAATTGTTTTAATCATTGTAATTGGGAAAAATATAGTCCTCTTCGATTAAAACAATATTTTTTTTCTATTTTAAAATACCCCTCACGATTAAACCTGTAAGATTTATTTGATATATTTAAATAAAATTATAAAAAAATATTTATATATACATTTTTTAATTAACAAAAAATCCGTGAAGCATATGAATACTCAAATAAAAACTGGGAAAACCGCACTAATCATGTTTATTATCGCAGCGGCAGTATTGAGTGCCGCACAGACTGTAGTAACTACAGGAATTTCAAGCATAACCTCCGATTTTCAAACAACAACAAATATTGCTCAATTAGTATATTCTTCATTTTTGCTTGTTTTGGGCGTGATGATACCCTTATCAGCATTCATCGCACGACGTTTTAAAGTGAAAACAATTTTAATATCCTCACTGGCCATATTTTTGATTGGAGCAATACTCTCCTTTATTTCACCAAGTATAGAAATTCTAATTATTTCAAGAGTGATACAAGGTATTGGAGCTGGAATTTTACTTCCTATTACACAAATTGTACTATTCAAAGTAGTTCCGGAAGAAAAATGGCAGGTTTATATGGGCCTATTCGGCCTTATTATTGGAATAGTTCCTGCATTGGCCCCAACATTGGGCGGAGCAATTATTGATTATGCGGGATGGAGACCAATATTTCTGATATTTGCAATAATTATTGCCATTTTAATATTAATTTCCATGGTAGCAGTCAAATTAGAATTTGAAACCGGCGATTATCCGCTTGATATACTTTCTTTGATACTATGTATTCTAGCATGTTCCGGAATAATGTTCGGATTCAACAATATCACAAAAGATGTTAGTCCATATATGGTTATACCTATTATAATTGGAGTGATATCCTTATTTATATTTGTTAAAAGGCAATTCAATATCAAGACCCCATTAGTAAGCCTGATTCCTTTAAAAAATAAGTTTTTCTTCGCGGGAACATTATTTTCATCATTACTTTACTTTACAATGTGCGGTTTAAATGTAATAATGCCTTTATTTGTTCAAAGCGTGTCACATTATACTGCAACAGAATCCGGTTTGATATTGCTTCCGGCAACCCTTGTTATGATTGTATTTAACTTTGTAGGTGCAATAATTGCCAATAAAATAGGAGTTAGAAAAGTTTTGATTCTATCATGCATATTTTCAATTGTAGGCTATCTGGCAATGACAACCTATACATTGAATACAACAATGGAATATATGGCCATAACCCAAATAATTCGGTCCATTGGAGCAGGTTTAGGTCTAATGCCTGCAGTAACATGGACAATTGCAATAGTGTCCGGAGACATAGAAGATGCAACAGCAATCAACAATACCGTAAGACAGATTATCGGAGCAATCGGTTCGGCGATTGCAGTTGTCTTAATGACATTATTTGCAGGTGGAAAAATCACCCACAGCTTAATTTCACAAGAAGCATTTGCCCAAACATCATTTTTGATGTCTGTTTTAGCAGTAATATCCTTAATAATTGTAGTTCTTTATATAAAAGATGAAGTTCATGATTTAATCTAAACTAACTTCATTTTATATATTCATGAAAAACATACAGATATATGTCGCGCATAAACATATGTATACTTAATGAGTGATAAAATGACAGAAACGAAAAAAACAGAATGGAACAGTAATTTTGCATTTATGATGGCAATGATTGGTTCGGCTGTCGGACTTGGAAATATTTGGCGTTTCCCGAATGTTTTATATTCCAACGGTGGAGGGTCATTTATGATTCCATACATCGTTTCTTTATTTCTGCTTGGAATTTCATTTGTTTTGATTGAATATGCAGTCGGATTTAAATTTAAAAAGTCATTGGCAAGAATATTATATTCTATCAATAACCGATTGGAACCTGTAGCATGGTTTATTTTGCTAACAGTGTTTTTAATTACAACATATTATGTATGTGTTGTCGGATGGGATTTGATTTATATATTTTTAAGCCTTACAAAAGCATGGGGTGCAAATCCAGACTTATATTTCACAAATAACGTACTGCACTCAACAGATTCAATTTCTGGATTATTTACCATTGTTCCGATAGTGCTTGCATCCGTTTTTGCAATTTGGTTTATAGCATGGTTTATCATTAAAAGAGATTTGAATGACGGAATCGGACGTGTGAGTAAAATCCTATTGCCTCTGCTCTGTTTAATTGTGGTTGGCATTGTTGGATTCTCTTTAACATTACCTGGTGCATCAATTGGATATACACAGATTTTTACACCGGATTGGAGTGCATTGACAAATCCTGAGGTCTGGCTATCTGCTTTTGGACAAATAGTATTCTCACTTAGTTTGGGAATGGCAATTGCCATGACTTATGCAAGCTACTTGCCTGAAGGATCCAAATTGATAGATAATGCATTAATTGTTGCCTTTTCAAATTCAGGTTTTGAAGTATTTAACTCCATTGGAATATTTTCAATTTTAGGATTTATGGCATTGACCAGCGGAATCCCATTTAATGAACTTGTAACAGAAGGAACCGGGCTTGCATTTGTAGTGTTCCCACAGGTATTTAATATAATGGGTGATGTAGCTTATATTGTTGGACCCCTATTCTTCTTATGCATATTGTTTGCAGGAATTACATCAGTTATTGCGCTTCTTGAAGGAGTTTGTTATTCAATTTCAGAAAAATTCCTTATCGAACGTAAAAAGACCGCTACAGTAGTATGCATTATCGGATTTTTAATATCCACAATATTTGCAACAGGTGCTGGAAGTGCAATTTTAGGAGTATTCGATACATATCTAAACAGTTTCGCATTATTGTTCGCAATACTTCTAGAATGTATAATATTCGGCTGGATTTACAAATTCGATAATTTAGCCGAGACATTGAACAAAAACTCATCAGTCAAAGTGGGAAAAATTTGGGAAGTTATAATCAAAATAATCTTGCCGTTATGTATCTTCTTCCTCTGGTCTCAGGGAATATACTACACATTTAAGGCTGCAGACGGATTCAGCATCACTATAGAAGTAATTTTGACAATACTGTTAATAATAATCCCATTCATTTTTGCAAAATTGCCTGCAGTAAATGAAAATTATTATGACTAATGAAATTAACTTTATTTAGCTAAATTAATAGCTATTTACTTTTTTTATTTTATTTAAAAGAATTTAAAGCATTTATAACATCTAAATATTTATATTATTAATTTTAAAGTAATATTACATAATTTTAGAGGTTATTATATGATAAACATATCTTCAATAAAAACACACATGTTCTGTCCGATGAAGCTATATATTCAAACACACATCGATACTGAGGAAAATAATGACTATCAACTAGCTATTGAAATAAAAAAGCTTAAAATGGATATTCAGGATTTAATCAATAAAAATATGCGAAAAATCAAAAAAGAAATGACAATTGCTGAAATTGAAAGTGAGCTGTCTGAAAATATTGACACATTCATTGAAAGTAGCACTCATGCCATTGAAAATATGGATTTGAATTTAGATCCGTTAAAGATTAACGATATTATTGATGATACCTACTTCAATATTAAAATAACTGCTTTAAAGATTAAACAGGCAATGAATATACTTAAAAAAGACGCATTTGCAATTACAGACATGTTTTTTCCAAATTGCATGTATTCCTACTTGCTAAAAGATTCGCAACTTGAACTAATTGGAGTCTGTGATAAAATAGAAATAATTGATGGAAAATATTATCCCGTATCAATCAAAAGTTCAAATCCCCCATTAAAAGGAGTTTGGGACCAGGATGCAATAGAATTAGTGGCAAATGCAATTCTGGTTGAAGAGGAATTTGACACGGAAGTGTTTGTAGGTTTCATATACTATGAAAAAATAGCTGATAAAAGGCCAGTTGTAATGGATGTGAATCTACGAAAAGGATTGTTTGAAGTGATACGGGAAGTTAAAGAAATAACCGAAAACAATAAACTTCCAAATGTTAAAATAAATTCCAAAAAATGTATAAACTGCAAATATAAGAACAAATGCATTGAAAATTAAAATATTAAGGGAGTTATATAATAACTCCCCTATATGTCCATAAACATGATTAATATTTAATATTATTGCCTAAGCGCTTAATATCAAAAACTGCAGTATCTGCTATTGACATTACTGCCAAAACACCGGCCTGAATCGGATCAGTGATAATCAAATCAGCATAATCAGTTACGCTACCAGGCATATTAAGGGAAATTACAATTAGATTGTTTTCTTCTTTTACCCTCTTGACAGCCTCTGTAATTTTTCCACCCATCAGAGAACCTGCTAAAACAAGGACGTTTACACGAGGCAATCTTGAGATTGCTTCAATAGCCTCAGCCAAATTTCTTTCACCGACTAAAGGGATAGTATCTACACTGATACGTTCTCCACGTATATTGTGCCTGTCAGCTTCAGTAATAGCGCCGGTAGCCACTTGTGATACCTGTGCTCCACCACCAACAATAATTATACGTTTTCCCCATATATCCAATTGGGAACCATGCAATTCAACTGATTTAACTTCCTCGATATTCCTCAAATCATCAATTAAATCATCAATATCTTCAACATGCTCAAGTTCCAAATTGATAGAACCCATATTGTTTTTTTCAACGAAAAGATGAACATAACTAATATTAGCCCCGTGCTGGGTGATAACATCAGTAATGTCATCCAATACACCTTTCTTTTCATCTGATTTGATAGTTAATGTATAATCACTCATTTTTCGGCCTAATTTTATCTAATTCTGCATGTGCTCTTTTCCACATGCTTAAATAATTATCATCTTTAGTAACAGGAATTACATCAAGACCTAATTTTTTATGTTCAGAAATCCACTCTTCATGGAAAACCGGTATTTCAATTTTAATTGGTTCAGAGGTTTTATTTACAACTATAAGATTTCTGTAAGGAAAATCCCATTCAACAATGTATCCCCCTAGACTTACCATATGATATGGCCTCATAACAAATTTCAAAATAATCACCTCATAATAATCCAAGTATAATGGATAATACTCCAAGTAATGTTGCGCCTAAAATAGTAGGCAGTAGTTGTCTATTTGTAAATACTGGGCTGAATGCAGAAAGTATTCCCATCATAAACACAAATATCAATGCAACTGCGATGTTTACTAAAATTCCTGCTGAAAGTATGCTTGGCGGTACTCCAATGAACAATACTGAAAATATTGCGCCAAGTACAAACATGAAAAATCCTCTTGTCAAATAAACAATAGCCCGATATTTTGCGGCATATTCCATATACGGCCCTTCAATTACATCGGATTTGGCTTTGATTATTGAAAATGGATATTCATTTAAAATAATCATGTACCCTATGAAAAATACAACAGCCGCTATTCCTCCTGCTATAGTAAACAGGAATGGACCATGAATTTGCTGGTAAGCAACAATATCCTGAAGGAAAATGCTTCTTGCAGCGGTTACAGGAGCAAACAATGCCAGGTATAATGGGAATGAACCATATGTAATCATTCTCAAAGATCTTCTTGCACTTATATCCTCAACAAATGACCTTGTCGCATTCAAATGAGCTGCCCCTTTAGTTAAATCCGGAAACGGCATTCTAACGGACATTACTGATTTGGATAATGCACCCATCAAAACATAACAGATCTCTTCCACTTTTAAAAACCCGACAATAGCCACCAAACTTGCAAGTGCCGGAATCTGATAAGCTTGAGGAGTCAATGCAATAAGTATGCATAAAACCACAATAAAGCAAATTATCGGCAAAGCTTTATACAAATTCGGAACAGGAGATGAAATTTCAACATTTTCCTTAAACATGAATTTTAATGGAGCCATAATCCCCGGAGAAGTTACCGGAGGCCCGATTCTTTGTTGAATTCTTGCATGAATGTACTTTCTCTCAATTCCCGGAAGCAATGTTGATATTATAAAACAAACAAGTACTGTGAGAAATACTGCAAGAACTGAAATGATAATAGTATTGAATGACATAATCTATCTCCTAATTATTTCAATTGCTCTGTCAGTACAAGTAAAACACGGGTCACATTGTACAATACATAATTGGGCATCTGTAATTTGATCTCCGATACATGCATATTGCATAGCACCAATATTTGCCATTGATGGAGTCCGTATAATACAGTGCCTTACTCTTCCGCTTTCAAGTGCATATGAATGATATAAAGTTCCTCTTGGAACTTCAATATAACTTTCAATTATATCAGTATCAAACATTTCCCAATCCCTATTTATAACTTTACCTTCAGGAATGTTTGCAATAGCTTGTCTGATAATCTTAATTGATTCGAATGATTCTAATGCCCTCATGACCAAATTTGATTTGACGTCACCATCCGGCTGGGTGATGACATTGAAATCGAAATTGTCATACTCGAACATGGTTGTCCTTAAATCTCTTGCAACACCGGTAGCTCTAAGAGTCGGTCCGGTAACGGCCAATTCAATAGCCTGCTTTTGAGGAAGCACACCTATGCCAGTAACCCTTGACAACAATATGGAATCTGCTAAAAATCTTTCAACGAATCCAGTAAGTCCTTCTTCAACTGCATCCATATCTTTCCTAAGCCTTTCTATCTTAGCTTCATCCAAATCACATCTAGGCCTTACTCCACCTAAAACGGAGCATCCATACTGAACTCTGTTTCCTCCAATCATCGCAAGCAATTCCATTACAATTTCCCGTAAGTAGAATACCCTCATTGAAAATGTTTCATGAGACAATACTTCACAACCATGCGCCAAATACAAGAAATGTGAATGCAAACGTTCAAGTTCGCCCATTATCACACGAATATATTCAGCCCTCTCGGGAATTTCGATACCTAATCCGATTTCTGCGGTTCTGCATGAATTCCATATATGTGAGTTGGAACAAATTCCACAAATTTTTTCTGTAAGTGCATTAGCTTTTTCTACAGGAAGGCCTTCCATAATCCTTTCTATTCCCCTATGATTAACACCAATAGTTATTTCGGCTTCTTGAACGATTTCATCTTCAACAAAAAACCTTACCCTATATGGTTCCAATGCAGCAGGGTGAACTGTACCCATTGGAATTTCAGTTTCAATTATATTACTTCTTGGTACTTTTTCATCCATTTAATCCCCTCTTTAATCCGCATCTAATAATGTAGGTAAAAGTGATACAACTCCAGCCAAAACATCTTGAGGCCGTACAGCACAACCTGGAACTTTTGCATTTACCGGTATGATATTTTCAACTGGCCCTTCAATCTCTTCGGATGGAATGTCTCCATAGCAGTTTTTATAAACACCGCCCATCAAAGCACAACTTCCTGCAGCTACAACCAATTTAGGATTAGGAATAGCTTCGTAGATTGCTTCCAACGGTTTTCTGTTTAAGTGAGTTACAGGGCCTGTAACAACAAGCACATCAGCTTCACGAGGATTCCAAGTTAAGAATACCTTATATTGTTCGGCATCAAAACGCGGTGATAAAATTGAATTGACAATTTCAATATCGCATCCGTTACATCCGCCGGTATAAACCAGCATGACATGTATTGCTCTTGCTCTTGAAAATGATTTGATTCCCATCTAATCACCCTCCTCCCTATTCTTCAATACTGTTTTATCAGATAAGTATTGTGAAATAACTTTAAGTTTATCATCAGAAATTTTAAATGGTTGTTCAAGGCAATCGGAAATGTTTACTTCTTGATCTCCAACACAACTTGGGTGAACTGCTCCTTTTTGCCCATAAAGTGAAAATATCGGGCAGAAATCATGACAGTAATAACATACAACACATTTTTCAAGATTAATTTCAGGCACTTCACTTTTTATCCAATTATCAGTTAACTTAACCGGAATTGTTAAGTTTCTCATCTCAATTGCACCTGTCGGACATACATTGGAACAGCCAGCACAACCAATACAAGCAGAGTCATCCACTCTGTCATCCACTTCTACTGAAAGTGTTGAAATCTGTCTTCTTAACTCCATATCAGTGACTCTGTCAGCTGCAAAAAAGATTCTTTTAAAGTTAGTAAATGCTCCTTCTAAAGCTACTCTAAGTATACTGCTCATTTAAATACCCTCTATTGAATCTTTAAAATTTCTTTCGAATAAAAATGCCCTTGCAGGACATGCATTTTTACATGCTCCACAGTATGTACATTTTTCCTCATTGACAATAAATTGACCATCAACTTCATCAATTGCGTCATATGAACAACTTTTCTGACATAATCCGCAATGCATACATAATTTTTGCTCGATGAAATTGAATCCATCCTTAATCTCATTTTTATACATGGTAGATCTTGGAATGGCATCAACAGGACAATGAACCGCGCAGTTTTCACATAATATACATTTATCCAAGTTAACGGAAATTGTTCCTCTGTGTAGGGTAATCGCCTGTTCCTGACATACCTCAACACATATTCCGCATGAAATGCAATCATCACTTACGGAACCGTCCCATGAATGTATCATGAATTGACGAGCTCCAGTCTCATCACAGACTTGAACACATTTTCCGCAGGACACACAGAAACCTGACAATGTAGGAAGTTCCTTATCATCGAATTCATCATAAATGAACATCTCATCATCTTCACTCAAAGTATGAATTGGACATGACTCGATGGCAATTTCATGGGTCGCATTTTCTGCATCTGCAGTTGGATCGTATCTTAACTTGCCCTCAACATTTTTAAGGGATCCGTTTTCACATAAATCGGCGCACAATCCACAATTTAGACAAGATATTATTGAACCGTTTGGTTTCTGATTGAGTTTATTGACGATTATCTCAAATCCGTCAACTGAAATTGCGTTATTAGGGCATGATTTCATACAGTTAAGACATAGCGTACATGATGTTTTATTAACGATTTGACGTTTGTTCATTGATTCGTTAGGACAGACATCACCGCATAATCTACATTCTCTGCAGATTCCGTCGTCCCTGTCAACAGACACATGAATCGCTCCAGTCGGACAATATTCCTGACATCTTCCGCATAAAATACATTTCTCAATGTCTGTTCCGACATAGGTTCTTGTAACCTCTTTTGTTTTGCTTTCAACCTTATGGGGAACATTATCCAACGGAGGATACAATATTTTCAATGAATTGATTAAAGTCAGTTGCTTGTCCTTCTCAAGTTCATATCCGTCAACACGGTTTGGACATACCTCTTCACATACGCCGCAGCGTGAACATATTCCGTATACAATTCCATCTTCAATAGTAATATTGTTAGTAGGACAATTGTACATACACATTCCACAGCCATTACATTTGGCTCTGTCTACAACATATCCCCCATAGCTATTAATGAATATTGCTCCATTCGGACAGTTTTTATAACATATTCCGCATGTAAGACAACTAAAAGCTCTGCCGTTAATGAATCTAATAGCTTTTGTAGGACATTGTTTAATACATTCCCTTTTTCCATCACATGTATTAGTCGATAAAAACATTATAAAAACTCCTTATTTACTCCTTGCAAATAGTAGTTTACCTACAAAAATTCCTATTAAAGCAGACATGAATGCAGTTGAAATTGGTAAATCATTATAAAATGGATAATTACCTGATTGCCATGCAACAATAAGTCCTGCAATAAATATTACTACAAATGACGCTAAAGTGAACTTTGCACCACTAATATCAAGTCTGAGTTGAGATCCTATAATCACACCCAATATTAATCCGAATATAATTGGTCCTAAACTTAACATCATTCGCTCTCCTCTACAATTTTCTTAAATCCTGCAAATGCTATAACAATTGAGGATAATCCAACAAATACCTTTAAACCCACGAATATATTGAGGTATGGAATAATACCTGCATTGGTAACATCCGGATAATGTAAGATATTTTGGATTGAAGCCGGAACAATATTCAATATGTCCGCACCGACATTATAGAGGAAAAATCCTCCAACAAACAATCCTATTAAACCAAAGATGATGAAACCTAATGCACCGATTGACTCAAGAACTTCAATATATGTATGAGAGAATTCTAATGGAGAATTACCTAAACCATAAACAAGAATAGATAAAATGATTCCACTAGCTATCATTGCACCACCTTGGAAACCTCCACCAGGAGTGATATGGCCACCAAGAATAGTCATTATACCTAAACAAATCAATATAATTGAAATTGGCAAAGATATAATTTTTAAAATCACACTACCTTGACTCATCGTTTATCCCCCAATAATCCTCTGCCGAATATCAGCAATACAACCAGACCTGCAGTCAGCAATATAATTGATTCTCCTAATGTATCATATGCTCTGAAATCGAAAATAACCACAGTTACCAAGTTTGGAGCTATTTGAGTTCCCAAAGCATTATAAATATTACTTACACCAGGATTTATCATGTTACTTAAATGCAATACTGCATCGAATAAAGTAACTGAAAATACGGCTGCAAATATGGCTGCAATCACATTGCGAAGTGTAGCTTTACTAGACAAGACTACCACCCCAATATAAGACTGTAACAATAATCACAAGTGTCACCACAGCATAAAACAACATCTTTTCAAGAGAATCCTCTTGTTCAATCTTGAATTTCGGAATAAGCGGAATGTTGAAAATCAACACAAATCCAACTATCAATGCGACCAAACCCGCAAGTAAAACACTGACATGGCGCAATAACAATGTTGAAAGAACTAATGAAACAATTATGAATATTTCAGCAGTGATGCTTCCGGAAACATCCGCATTTGTCACCGGACCCGGTGAAAACAATTTCCTGAATTGCTTTACAACATCGAATATCTGATCATATAATTTCATAATATCCCTCCTACAAAGTTAGAAATTCCATTAATAACAACATCAGGGAATAAACCTAAAACAATGATGATTATTAGCAATATTCCCATTGTGAAAACCATTGCACGAGGAACTTCTTTTCCTTCAACTTCTAAATCATTTGGTTTTGGTCTTAAAAACATTGCATAGAATGTTTTTACAAATACAACAAATGTAGCTATACTTACCATTATTGCCAAAATGGACAATTCAGGATATCCGCAGCTCAATGATGCTTGAACAAGCATTAATTTTGATTGGAACCCGCTTAACGGAGGTACACCGGCCATTGCCAGACCGCCAATCAAAAGCATTAGACTGACTTTAGGATGGAATGCGAAAAGGCCACCAAGCTTACGTGTATCAACTTCATTTGTTGCATCAACAATTGCGCCAAATCCTATGAATAATAATGCTGTAATAATAATTTCATTTAATGCCTGGAACAGACCAGCAGTTATTGCATACTGAGTTCCAAGACCAATACCTAAACCAATGAATCCTAACTCTCCAACAGCTAAAAATCCTATCATTCTTCTGAAGTCTGTTTGAGTAAGTGCAAGAGAGACACCCAATATCATAGCCAAGATAGAGAAGAAAACTATGAGAACTTCAAATATAGGTAAGACTGAATAGATTCTAAACATTACAACTACGATTGAAATCATTGAAATAACTGTAAATGATTGAAGTAAAGCTGCTCCGTGAGGTTCTGCTTTTGAATAAATTCCAGATTTTATAGTATGGAATGGCGGTAAGCCTGAAGCGTATAACCAGCCAAAGAATATTAATCCGAGTGAAATTAAAAATACTGGAGAAGTAATATCAACTAAACCATTATGAACAGCCGCAACGATATCTGTAATGTTTACACTACCAGTTATTGCAAGCAGGAACCCGATTCCCAAAAGCATTATTGGAGATCCGATTGACCCTAAAATCATATACTTTAAAGCCATTTCATAACTGTAATCTATTGATGAAGCCGCAACGATACCTACCTGCGCAAGAGCCAATATCTCAAAGAATACAAACATGTGGAAAATGTCGTCTGTCAACATAAGAGCAGTGACTGCGGCAGTACCCATGAACAGCAAGAACAGATAAGGTCCTGAAATTTTCCTGTATTTAGTTAAATATATGAATATAACCAAGAATGTCAAAAGACCAATCATTGCTATGAATATCTGTTGTACAAATGTGAATGAATACGTAATTGCCGGATGGAACACTGTGCTTGTGACATTGTCCAGTATAGGTTCGTATCCTCCAAAGTAGTGAAGGCCGTAATTTGAAAGCAATGGAATGAGCGGCAAACAGATTGCAACAACAAAGGCCAAAATCTTTGAAACCTTATTGAACCTTGAAAATGCACTGATAAGCAATGCAGCCATCATAGGAACAATAACCATAAGTGGAATTAAATTATTCATTGTATTCCTCCTGTTTTGATGTATCGGCCAACATCACTTTAGTGGATAAAGTGCCGTATCTTCTATAAAGTACCATCACCAATGCAAGCATGACAGCCAGAGTACTTGCACCAATTACAATACTAGTAAGTACCAATCCAAAAGGAAGCGGATATGCCGCATTTGAAGCAAACCATGAAGGGTCCATACCAGGCATCAGTATAGGCACAACACCCCCTTCTTTATAACCAATGGCTACAATGAACAGATTGGCGCCTTCTTCAATGAAACTAATACCAATAATCTTTTTTATGATATTATCAATAAAAATTGCGGAGTAAACTCCGATAATAACCAAAGCAATTGATGTTAATAATACCGCAAGTTGAACGTATGCCATTAGCTATCCTCCCTTTGAGTTTTTTTAACTGCCAAAGCAATGAATACAGGAATTATCGCTGCACCAACAATTGCCTGAGTCAAAGCGACGTCCGGTGCCAGCAATACTTGGAAAAGGACTGCCAAAGCAGCACCGGAAAATCCTGTCAAGATTGCTGCCTTCAATAAGTCTTTTTGAATAAGAGCGAGAATTGCACTTACAACAATTATTAGCATCAATACAAATTCCAACATCTTAATCAACCTCATCAATTTCAAGTGTAGTGACTGAAAATCTTTCATCAGCTTTTAATTTTTCTGAATCCTCACTTTCCAAAGCCTGCATCTTTTCTTTAGGATGGATGAAAGGATGATTTTCATCTACAACTTCTTCAACATTCTGTAAATCTAAATTATTTTCTCTATCTTCTTTTTTCCAATAGGCATTAGCTATCGCATGAGCTATAAATGGGGCTAGAACAAAGTAAATTCCGGCCAATAAGAATTGCCCGATTCCAATCATGGCAATAATACATGCAACATCAAAAATACCTACGATATGGATTCTTGCATAGACAATATTCTTGGTATCTTTACCTAAACTAATGAGGCCTATTGCGGAGATTATCATTAAAAATGCTGAAATAATAAGAAGTAATGATTGAATATACTCTATCATTTATCCTCACCTCCCAAAACAGCAGCAAAGGCAATAGTGCCTACAAAACCAAAGAATATTAAAGCTAATGATATATCCCTATAAAATCCAAGATTATATAAATCCCCACCAATCAGCAAAACTACTGCAAAGGCATTTACAATTAGGGAACTCGCTAAAAGCCCCATGGATGTGGATTTATATGCACCTGCTCTTAAAGCGGCCAACATCACTATAATCAATGCAATAACCACCATATATTCTGCAATAAACAATATATCCATACTATCTCACTCGACTATTTTAATGAGAAAATGCAATAAACGTGAAATCATTCTAACATTTTCTTTATATACGGTTCAAAAGGAATAATATCCTCTTTACTTCTTGGAGAAATAGCAGCTACTTTGATAATGTTATTTTCACTGTCCAAGTCAACAGACAAAGTACCAGGAGTTAAAGAAATACTATTTGCTAAAATTGTTTGGGAAACAGGTCTCTCTAAAACTGTTTCGACCTCAACAATTACAGGATCAATATTTCTCCTCATAATTCCATTAAACACAACATCTACTGTTGATTTAATGATTTCATAAATAAGGTCTAAGAAATAAATAATTCCATAACCAATTCTAGTCAAAAACATTAAACAAGCTCCATTTCATTTATAATTAATTTGTCAAAAATTTGACATTATATAATAATAGTATTATTTATCATGATTATTTATTATAAATGTATGCTTTTTAAAAAAATGATAGTAAAATTTAGATAAATAATTATAAAATTTAGTTAAAAATTGCATGAAAACAAATAAATTATAAAATTAAGAAAAACAATGAAAATTTATAATTAATTTTTAAAAATAATCAATAATATACAGATTAGTGAAACATTAATATAAAAATGTATAACCCAAGTATTTCAAAAAAATTACGGTCAAATTCAACTGCCCAAAGCATACTGTTCGAACAGGTTAAAAAGGACAGGGGCATTATAAAAAATTGCTATCAAGATTATCACAAAAATCGAAAGCAAAGCAAAGTTTTTATGAACTTTCTTTGAGGATATCGGAGCGAATATCTTAATTCCGGCAGGAGTAAACGAATCAAGAACAATATGTGAAAACAATCCCAAAAACAAAGCCAGAAAAATATGGACATATGTAACATCCGAAACATCAATCAGAAATAGACTAACAAAAAATATCGGTAAAAATACCATCAATAACTTCTTATTCAAGAATAAAAAGCTTAAAAGAGCTATTAAAATAGCGAATATCATATACGAATTGCTCAAAATTGTTGTACTTATTATTAATTCATATCCCCAAATTAAAACCAGAGATACTGCTGAAGTTAAAGTCAAAACACCGAAAATAGAATGTGTAAAGCTTCTGTGTTCTGAAAAATAAAATGTTACTCCTAAAAAAACAATAATCAAACCTATATAATAAGGTAATTTAAGAATGTAAAGTGAAATGAATATTATTAACCCAAGAATTATCAACTTATAGACATTGTCCTTTTTGAATTTATGATCAAAGTCAGGGATATTTGCACCGATGAATGTTAATGCAATTAACAGA
>NZ_JBGVOG010000057.1:0-24331 GCF_045126245.1 Methanobrevibacter sp.
CCTTGTCCCATACCGGAACCTAAACCAGCAAAACCAATGGATGCACCTACACCAATAGCTACAATACCTGCTTCAGTAGGTAATCCTTGTCCTCCACCTAATAATCCTGAGAATACTAATAATAAGATTGCAACCAAGAAACCGTAAATAGCCTGAGTTTCTGGTAAAGCGGAGAAAATAATACCCCTTGCAAACATGTCGTTATCTTCTGCAACTGCACCTACAGAACCAGCAGCTGCCATACCTTGCCCTAAACCGGAACCTAATCCGGCAAAACCAATTGCTACTCCAGCACCAATAGCTGCTAAAGCAGTACCTAAAGCAATTTCTACCATATTTAATTCACCTTTGAAATATAATTGATTTTTTTAAATTTAATATTAAGATATAAATGAAAAATTTCTAATTTTTAATTTTTGTAAATGTTCTTTTTGCTTTGAAAGCATCGAATTTACCTTTACCCTCTTCGAAGAATTGTGCAAAGAATTCTACATAGTTAAGACGTAAAGCGTTAATAAATGCACCTAACACTTGGAAAGCGAAGTTTGCAATATGACCAAATATGAATACAAATATTGCAAGTACAATACCTGCGAAAGGAACCATATTGTTTAACATTTGAGCCAATATGTTTACGGTCATTGCAATACCACCAGTAGCTAAACATAAAGCTAAAAGACGAGCGAAGGATAAAACATCTCCCATAAATCCGAAGATATCCATTAATCCAAATGCGCCATTAGCCCAAATTAAGATTCCAATAGCTGCAATTAATAAAACTCCTCCTAATGCCATTCCAATCATGCCGATTGCAGGCATCATGAATCCTAATGCAAGTAAGATAATACCCGCTTCAAATACAAACCAACAAATTTGAGAACCTAAAGCCTCTTTCTTCCTTCCGTATCTTAAGTTGTTAATTGCACCCAATATGAATCCAATATTGACATATAATAAACCAATAGCGATAGCTATTATCAAAATAGTCTCAGGATGTTTAAATGCTTCAACAGGAGCAAATACAGTTGGTAAACGGAAACCAGCTATTCTTTCTGGGAAATCCCCAATAAATCCATTGGTTATCATACCCAGTATGAATGCCCACAGACCAGACCATATCAAAATCCAACCAAATGAGTGCATGGATTCTTTAACTTTTCCAAGTCCGCGAAGTAGTACAACACCAATAGCGGATACTACTAAACCATAAACTGCATCGGTTAAACAGAAACCGAAGAAGAATGGAAAAGTAATTGCAACAAATATTGTTGGATCAATTGCATTATAACGTACCGGTGAGTACATATCTACTAAGTATTCGAAAGGTTTGGAATACCATCCATTTTGTTGTAAAATAGGAACATTTTCATCATCTGTACCTTCAACTTCAATTGTTTCAAAGGCACAATGTCCGTCAGAACTTTTTTCAACTAATTGTTCAACTTTTTCGGTATCTTTTACAGGCACCCATGCTTCAAGCACATAAGCATCTTTAGTTTGAACAAAAGAAGAAAGGATTTCATTCTTTTCTTTTTCATTTTCTAATTGTTCTTTGAGAGCTAATATTTCATCATCCCATTGATCAGCAACCGCTCTTAATTCTGTTTTAACAGCAGCACGTTCTGATTCGATGGTTGATAATCTTGAATCAGCACTTGAAATAATATGTTGAGGAGTTCCTTCAACATCACCTATTTCAATTCTCTCAAAGTCAAATTTACGAAGTGTTGAATAAACATCATCACTAAATTCTTTTAATGTCACTACAGTGATAATTTCTCCTTCTTTATCATCCATAGGGACAGTAAATACTTCTAATTCATCTGTCAAGTTACTTAATTCTTTTTTGATTTCTGAAGAAGATTCAGCATTAATCCTACCAACAGTAGTAGAAGTGTACTTAGAATCTTTTAAAAGAGCTAAATCCATGTCAAAATTAGATAAGTGATTAGCTAAACTTTTATTAGACTTGAGTTCACTTGTTTCAGCATCGAGTGCGGCTAGTTTTCCTTCAATAACGCTTGTTTTACTTTCCACTTGAGCCAAAGTATCTTCAGCTTTCTTAATAAACTCTTCAGTATCTAAAGCCTCGACTTCTTTTTGAACGGGCATGTCTGGACTAATAAAAGACATTAAAGTATCTTTTAACCCATGGCCTTCTGATAAAGAGTCTCCCAATAGTTCAGATATACCATTAGTTTTCATAAGAAGTGAAGATAATTTACCTGTGTAAGGAGTAGCTTTTGCCGGAGTTACTAATTCCGCTAATTCAGGATCTTGCTGAATGCTTTCAGAAATATCACTGACTTGTACAAGCCCAGATTCGTGGAGAGCATCCACAGTAGGGGCTACATACTTTTCCAGTGTAACAATTCTAATTTTACGCATTCTAGCTGTCTTGAACATATAAACTCACACTACAAAATATTTTTGACAATAATAGAAGCAGCATCATCAACATTTGCCATAGCTTTGTCTTTTAAGGTTTTAACATCACCTTTAGACTGTTCAGCAATAGTCTGTGCTTCTTTTTTAGCCTTATCTTCTGCATCAAAAATAGTATTTTTAGCTTCTTCTTCTGCTGCAATTTTAGCTTCTGAAATAATTTCTTCAGCTTTTAACCTTGATTCAGCAATTAAATCTTTTGATTGTGATTTTGAATCAATAATGAGTTGTTCAGCATCAGATTCAGCTTTTTTTATCATTTCGATTGCGCCTGATATCTCTGCCATAATAAATCACCATGGTGTATTTATTTTTATTAAGCAATATATATATCTTTTACGATTTAATATTCATATAAATAGCTAAAATTTTAATTTGATTAAAAAAAAGTATTCAAAATATAATAATTAGATAAAAACATGATAGAAAAAAAAGAATAAAAGATAAATAACTTATCTATAGAACCATTTCAATATACTTGGCGGTAATTTTTGTAAATAAGCAAGAATAGCTATAACAACAATGATTAAACCCACTACAAGAAGTTCTATGTTGTACGGAAAAGCTAGTAACATATACCCACTAACACCAATGACAATCCCTTCAAAAAAGAAAACCGCTTTGGTCCATGAGGGATTAAACATTATTACAAAATATGCGATTGCAATCAAAATCAATATGATTGCAGTAGCAATAACATCATTTGTTAATGGTTGATGTCTTAAAATTGGGGCTATTGCCCACACTATCAACATTAAAGCTAAAAATACACCAAGTAATTTAAACATTTTTACGTTTGCCATAATAACACTAATTTTAATTTTAATTTCATTATATTTATATCATTATATAATAAATGAATATATATGGATAGAGCAGTATGGATAATATTAAATAAAGATTTTTCTTTGACTTTAGATGGTGAAATTAAAAATGAAAAACTGACTGACAAAAAATTCTCACCAGGTGAAGACATTTGGACCGAAGAACTTCCGCGCTTAGGTTTCAGTAACGAAGAAATTCAAAAGGACTATGATGATTTTATAGGCGACATAATCACATTATTTACAGAACCGTTAGTGGATAAGGTATTCATCAATGCAAAAATAGGTGAAGAATCAGAATACGTTAATGGCAAAAGTCCACTGCTGATTAGGAAAATAGAGGAGTATAGTGTAGATGAAATCATAGAATAGAGTTTGCACTTTTCAACACTTCATCCATACTACTGAATTCAAGCCTTTCGCCATCTTCTCCGACCTTTTCTGTGGTAACCAACACATGCGGAGATGCCCACAGGTATGAATATGTAAAATATCCCACATTCACAAAAATAAATAGGGATGAAACCATCAGAGCCAATAATAAAAAGATAACTTGAATCAGAATATTGCCGTATCTTCTTTTTCTCAACAATATGAAGTTTTCATCCTTTTCAATGGCTTTAAATTTTTTTTGAGATAACTCTTCAGCGATTTCTACTAATTCATTTGAGTCATTCGCACTTAAAATAAACAACTTCATTTTAATCAACGTATACCACAAACTCATCTAACTGTTTTCTGGGAGTATCTCTAGGTTCCGCATCACCATAACCCAATGGAGTGAATAAAACAGGTTCCTCATTTTCAGCTAAGTTCAAGAATTGGTGAGCCTTATTTTTCTTGAATGCCCCAATATAACAGGTTCCCAGTCCCACATCAGTTGCTGCAAGAATCATATGATCCATAACAATTGTTGCGTCAATGTCGGATATATTCTTTCCATCCCACGGTCTGGTCCATGCTTTATCTCTTAATGCCACCACGCACAATACATAAGGAGCTTCTACAAACCATTTGGCTGAATAAATCTCAGATAATTCCTCTTTGTATTTTTTAGTATCAATTACATAAACCTTAAACGGCTGGTTATTGACGCCTGTCGGAGCTATTGTTGCCGCTTTTAGTACATATTCCAACTTTTCATCTTCAACTTCTTTATCCAAATAGCCTCTAACACTGTATCTTTCATTAATCACATCTATAAATTCCATACTGCTACCTTCCATAATACTCTATATCGTCCAAATCACAAAATTTTCTAAATTCATCTTCATCCATTTTTTCTTCATGGATATGAGCTATTATTCCCGGAACTCTTCCAATAATAAAAACGCCAAGTCCCAATTCCGGATCGAAACCCAAATCTGATAAAATAGCCGCATTTGCACCATCAACATTTAACCGAATTCCCTTCTTTTGATATGCCAAATCTTCGACAGCCAATGCCAGCTTGATATGTGGACCTACAAAACCCTCTTTTATAACCAATTCCATTAATTTGCTGGCCCTCGGATCAACATTATGGTATCTATGGCCAAAACCAGGAATCTTTTTATCACCGAGAATGTATTCATTATATATATCAATTGCCAGACTGGCGATTTGCTTGTTGTCTATATCAGAATCTTCAGTTATATAAAGCGATTTGATTTTAGATTGATATAAATCCATTGTTTTTTCAATTGCTCCG
The DNA here is from genome assembly GCF_045126245.1 of Methanobrevibacter sp. Taxonomy (GTDB): domain Archaea; phylum Methanobacteriota; class Methanobacteria; order Methanobacteriales; family Methanobacteriaceae; genus Methanocatella. Next base: position 4,960 of record NZ_JBGVOG010000057.1, read on the forward strand.
GCATGCTTATGTCCAAATGACAATAATGCGCCTGCTACTGCAGAATTGATAGGGGATCCTGAGGAAGCCACTAAACGTGCAGTTTGAGTGCTTGGAGGAGTTACACCATGGTCGCAAAAGGAAACCAAAACATGATTAAACACCTTTCCCTCAATAGGTGATGGCAATCTTGCCTTCAACAATAAATAAACCATGTCACTGTATCTGATTTTTTCAATTAAATCTCGCTGGTTGTAACCCCGAGTAACTATTTTATCCGTTTCAACTCGAGATACAGATGTTCTTAACGAATGAGGATCTATTCTAAAATTATTTTCTTGCATGATTCTCCCTTCTTTACAATAAACTATATAAATTTTACAACTTTAGGCTGGCCACTCTAGGTTCAACAAAACAAGATGGCCTTACTGAAACAATTCTAACACCGCTTGCCCTTTGATTTCCAACATTAACATAAGATCCCAAAACCGTAGTCTTTCCGCCGAATCCTAATGGTCCGATACCCGTTTCATTTAATCTTGAAGTTACATAATTTTCCACTTCACTTTGACAGTCAAGTCTGCCGTAAGCAACTGATTTTAACAAAAGGGAAGTTGCTTCGAAATGTGTTCTTCCAATGCCTATGGATGGAATTGACGGGGTGCAGCCCAACATTTTTAAAGATTGTGCCAACCAATCTACCGCAGTATCAACAACATTTGAAAATGAACGCCTGTGATAAACTCTAAATGTTTTAGCCCTTATCTCAGGACCGCCGCCTTCAAGTAAAAAATGAATATTCAATGTGTCCGGTGAAATATCCCTTTTGTATGATGATTCGTCATTGGCCGAATCTATCAAAATGGAAGCCGGTTTTAGCATTCCCGGCTTTTCAAACAATCCTTCAGACTGTTCTATTCTTTGCTTATAATTTCCTTTCACTGCCATTGGCCTTGCAGGAAGATTATTTAAACCCAAAGATATTCCCTCATAGATATTGTCTAAAAGTTCACCGGTAATCTGCCTTTCGCTGCCAATCTCAATAATGACATGTGGAATCCCAGTATCATCACATAACGGAAATCTGGTATCCTGAGCAACTTCATAGTTTTCCAAAATCTGTGATAAGCACCAAGATGCATTTTCATTTGTTTCAATTTCAATAGCTCTTTTTAAAGCATTTAATTTATCATCAGATAATCTGGTTGAAGCTTCAATAATCGATTCAGAAATATCATTTATAATGTCCATAAAATCACTCTGGAACTGATAGGCAACTGGAATTATCTGGAGAAGGAACAGCTTCTGGACAATAATTCTCAATAACCCTTTTGACTAACTTAACTTGTTTTATGCGAGCAATTGCCTCTTTTTCTGTCGTATCCCAGTTATGATTAGCTGCAACGGACCCTCCTGTTTTTAGATAAACAGGGGCCGCCACCTTGATGAAATCCGGAACTTCATAATGCCTTATAAAACCTCCAGTTGATTTAGGGTTTTCCGTATGCAAATCAATTGGAATATCGATTGCATTTCTAATGGCTGCAATCATTGGAATCTGCAAATCACGAACAGGATTTAATGAATTAAGACCAATTTCCTCAAGCAACTTCGCAGATGCAGGATTTGAATGACCTGCATGAGCGGATAACTTAAAATGGACATTAAAAGGTATTTCTCCAGCTTTTCTCATCTTATTTAATGTCCAAAGCAAACCTTCATCATATAATAATATTCCGCGAACACCCAATTCACAGGCCCTCTTAACGTCCTCGATTGCATAAACTAGATTATCATATCCCCTTAATCTGTAACCGATTCTGCTTCCCTCTTTAGTGTGGACAGTTGCTGAGGTGTCGTAAGTTGCTCTTGGACCAACAGCTAAAAATAGCTCACAACCATAATTAACTGCCAGATTAACCATCTCTCCAATTTCCTCATCGGTCAACATCATTATCCCTTTAGTTTGAGTAACCCTATGAATGAAAATATTGTTTTTAGAAGATTCCTTTAAAAGGGCATCCATTGTTCTTGGAGATTGGATTCCCGGAACTTCAAATCTGTATTGTCCGCCATCCTTGAATCTCTTATCTGATTCGAAATCATTGTAAGACTCCACAATACCTATTTTTTTAAGAAATTCTTTTGTTTTGTCCATATTATCTACTCATTCAGTTTATCAATGACATATTTCATAGAATATTCTTCTAAAGAATCAATAACCGTTAGGTTTTTTACATTATACTGGGGATTTAATCCTTTAAACTTATCTATTAGTTCCCTCAACTGGAATGGATTTTCAAAATCGCCTTTTGGAAGTAGAGTTATATTCTGGAAAACACCATTCCTAAACTGTTTATCCAATTTAATTATGACATTTGACGGTCTTTTATCAGGATATAGTTCATTTAGCTTATCATCGGAAAGAATCAACATTTTACTTGCCAGACTTTTAATGCTTTTTACAACATCCACAGAAGAATAATTATCCAAAAGCCCGTATTCAATTAACTGATTAATTTCATCAACACTTACTTCACCAACTACCAACGATATGGCTACAGCATAAGGCAGGCTTTGTTTAAGTTCCTCCAAATTCTTTGGATTGAAATTATTATGTTCTGCGGCAATTTTGTATGTTTTAACTGCCAAATTTTCAATATGATCATATTCATCACCTATGCTGGCCTTAAGTTTTAACGCAGTGTCTATTGACGAATGCAGATGTCTGCAGAACGGATATTTCTTAAAGTAGATATCCCTTACCCTGACTTTGCCGACATCCTTTATGGCATTTTCAAATGAAAAACTTTCAGAATCATAATCCGTATTGTCAAATACCATCGCTTTTAAAAAACCTTCATCACCTTCAAAAATGGTTCCGCTGCCTGTAAAACCATTTCGAGCAAGCAATGCAGACAATACCCCATTATATGCTGCCTTTCCGGCATGCAATGCTTTACCCATGGATCCGCCATGGTCAGATTCCAAAAGACCTGCCGCCTGAGTTCCGCATAATCCCAATGCGTTCAATGTTTGATTCTCATCAAGTTTCAATAGTTTAGAAGCAACTGCACCTGCAATAAAAGTTCCAATAGTTCCTGTTGTATGGAATCCTCTGTTCCTATGGTCAGGATTTACAATTTTGCCCAATAATATTCCCACTTCATAACCAACAATGACCGCCTCTAAAAACTCCTTTCCGCTTAAGTCATGGCTTTCGCTAATTGCCAAAGCAGTTGGGAAAATAATCGCACCCAAATGGATTTGAGCCCCTCTGTGACCGTCATCCAATTCCAGTATATGGGCCGCAACACCGTTTAAAAAAGCGGCGCTCAACATGTCCGTTTTTACTTTTGTGCCAATAATGGATGCGCCTAAATTCAATTTTAGATTTCCTGAAAATATTTCTTCAACAGTATTGAAAGCTATTTTTGAAGCATCTTCACCGGCCCCCCTGTAAGTCACTCCAAAAAAGTCTAGAAAAGCCGCCTTTACAGTGGAGATTGATTCGACAGTTGCCTGTTCATAGCGATAGTTAGAAATAAATTTAGAAATATTTTGTAAAAACATAAAACACCTTATAGTTAGTATATGTAAAAAGTAGTATTAAATAGTTCACTTATATGTTGAAGCAATTTTTTACAATAAAATGAAAAGACAGTTAAACTGCTGGAACTCCAGTTGCGACCAATACAATATGTGCCACAATAGCTGCACCATAATAAGTTGCCGCAATAACCAAAACAGTGATAACAATTGCTCTCCAACCTAATGCCTTAAACTCATCCCAACTTTTACCCATTCCAATACCAACATAAGCTAAAAATACAGTTACTATTGATAAAAGCTCTATTTTAGAAACAAAATAAAGCACAAAATCGGATGTTGGCATTCCCGGAAAAGCTATTGCAATACCCATTACGCTGATATAAAGAATAGAAGAAATATTGAACGGCAAATACCTTTCCATCCAAACGCCAATAAGAGTAATGACAGACAATATTGCCATACCAATTAAGGAATCTGTCATAGGATGCTTGTAACCCAAATAATTAGCGATTACTGTTATGGCTGAAAATATAATCAGCAGTAAAATCCAATTGAAAATCCCATGAACGGAAACGTTTTCAGATCCATCAATCAAATCCGGCATCATTCATCCCCCTTTTTTTTGACAATTGGTTCTTTTCCTATTTTAGGTTCTAGCCAATTATAGATTTTTTCAGTTAACGGGAGGGCAACAAATATTACAATATATATGCCTACACAAAATGAAAGCAGATTACTGAATCCGGCAAACGCTTCAATTTGAGTTTCCAAACCTGGGAATGCTGCTAGAGTTGGTCCAATAGCTGCAGCATTCATACTTGCACTACCTACACCACTTGCCATTGCATAGGCATATGGATGTAACGGTATAAATGACAATGAAAAAGTAACAAGGAAACTAATAAATATAGTACCGATTACGGTTCCTATAATGAATATTGCAAATACTCCCCTGGATTCTGGAGAGTTGAATCCATATTTGTCTACAACAACTGCAACATTCGGTTCCCTACCAATTGAATTGGTCATGCCGACAGCCTCTTTTTTAAATCCTAACAGCAATGCTATTGGAAGCACCAAGATAGTAGCCAAGTGTCCCAATTCCTGTAAAATCAATGCAGGCCCCATATCAAAAATCAAACTAATGGATTGGCCACTGGAAACAGCCAACTTTGCAATTAAAACACCTATAAAAAGCATCATAGCCCCTTCAGCAATACGGGCCTGTTTTCTTTGAATCCATTTAATTGGTTTAGCCAAATAAAAAGCCAAACCTAAAATAATGGTATAAATTAACGGCATTATAGTGATGGCAACATCTTTAGTGAGAGGAATCTTAATAGTTCCAATTAACTCTGCAATAATTACTAAAACAAGTACAGTTACATGTAATCTGTAATCTCTCCAAGGATTCTTCTTTAAAATCCTTTTATCCGTCTTTTCACGGAAAATATGCTCAACTTGACCGTCTTTGTTTCCATCAGGAATAATCGTCACTCCCATAAAAGCATTGAAAATTCATAAAATATGCTTAATGATATAATTTAATTTTAACATATTATATAAATTAATAGCATTAAATTTATGAAAATTCCTATAAAGAGAATTAAAATATAAAAAAATAAATAGATAATATCACAAAATAAGAACAAATAAAGAAGAAATTATATTTAACCATCAGCCCCAATTTAAATGATAAGCATTGCAAATTCAAATCAAAGATAATCTGTTAGGATAAAAATAAAATAGCTTCAATATGAATGTAGATTAACAATTTACACCCAATTACTGTAAAAAATGAAAAAGATTAAATCATGCCTGTAGCTAACAGTGTTAAATGTGCAATAGTTGCAGAGCCAAGATAAGTTCCGGAAATGACAATCACGGCAACGATAACACCTTTCCAACCAATCTTTTTAAATTCAACCCAGTCATTACCTATTGCAATTCCGACATAAGCCAAAAATGCTGTGACAATAGTGATGAGATTAATTTGTGAAACATAATGAACTACAAAATCGGATGTCGGAACACCAGGAATGGCTATAAATATGCCTATCAAACTGATAAAAATAATTGATTGAATATTTCTTGGAGCAATCCTTTCAAGAGACATTCCCACAATTGTAATAACTGAAATTATTATCATCCCAATGAAGGAATCGACTATTGAGGAATGGTAACCTACAAAGTTTCCAATGGCTACAATAACTGAAAAAATTAAAAGTAATGCACCCCATCTTTCCAGTTTTCCCCAGGTTAATTCATCTTTAGAAATGTACTTATCATGTTTCACTTCCTGAATATCATACTTATCGTCAATAGATTCATCATCACTATCCCCTATATTGGGAGATAACCATCCATATAACTTTTCTGCAAGAGGTATGGAAACAAAAATGCACATATAAATACCAAAACAGAATGAAAGAATATTACTGCACCCGGCAAAAGCTTCCAAATCAGTAGCCATTGCTGGAAATGCATGGGATATTGAAGCCAAGGACGCCGCATTCATACTTGCACTTCCTATACCGGATGCCATTGCAAAAGCATATGGATGAATAGGCAAAACTGAAACACAAATACTTGACAAAAGACTTATAAAAGCAGTCCCGATAATGGATCCAATAACAAAAATAGCTAAAACTCCCCTAGCCTCAGGAGACTTGAATCCATATTTATCAATGATAATTCCCAAGTTGGGTTCACGACAAATAGAACTAGTCATACCAATAACTTCTCTTCTAAAACCTAAAAATAAAGCAACGGGCAAAGCTATAAGAGTTCCCAAATCCCCCAATTGTTGTAAAATCAAAGCAGGACCCACATTAACAACCTCATCAATAGATTGGCCACTGGATATTGCCAATTTAGCAATTAAAACCCCAATGAATAATATCATGACTCCCTCAGCCACTTTAGATTGACTACTTCCAACAAATTTAATAGGTTTTGCCAAAAAAAGAGCCAATCCCATAACCAAAGCAAATAATAAAGGCAATAAAACTATTTGGATGGTATCGGTAATTTGAATCTCAATAACACCAATAAACATCGAAACTATAACCAAAAAGAAAACAACAATGTGCACCTTATATTCAACCCAAGGAGGCCTCTTTTTAACTGCTCTATCTGTTTTTTCCCTAAAAAGATGTTGCTGGTCAGTGATGAAAATCCCTCCAACAGGAATATTATTAAACTTACCTATGAAAAAAGGAGTATATAAATACATATGATTTAAATCACATTATTTCCCAAATTAGGAATAAAAAATAGAAAAAAAGTGCTAAAAAATTCATAAATAGTGAATAAAATTGATGAAAATTGCAAAAATTAAAAAACAATTGGATACTTACATTCTACAAAGTGGTTTTGACAAGTGCCTTCGAGCGGAAACCGGTGTTTCATAAAAGCGGGAATTTTCCAAAACCCTATCGATTTTAACTGGAACCTTTTCATCAGATTCAATTTTATTTCCACATTTTTTGCACTTAAATCCTTTATTTTTACCTGCAGAAGTCATCCTTTTACCACATTTACATATCGGATTTTTATATTCTATGTCATTCAATTTCAAGATTTGAAATTTTTCAATATTGAAAGTGTTCTGCTCGCCAATTCCTCCAAAAACCTTAATCATATCCCCCGGCATCAAATGAGAAACTATTTTCCTGAAATTTTTTGTTGGTTCATATGCTCCGCATTCAATCTCTCCGGATTCATCAAAGATATAAAAAAACATGTGCCCCCCATCAATGATTGTAGGCCTATTTTTTACCTCACCCACGACCTCATAACATCCAAACTGTTTCATATCAGATATTGATTCTGCTTTCTGAATATGCATGTCAGTGTGCTGGTTTGTTTTGAAAATACACCAATCCACAATTGGCTCTCCAACTTTAACAATGCCCTTGGCGACTTCAAGAGCTTCAACATTATTTGACCTGATACCATACAAAACAGGACATGGAGTTTTAGGTTCAATAGCAATATAGTCTTCCGAATAGTCAATATTCTCAAAAGTATCAGGGAAAGTCTCCTTATCCATCAGATAAACTGAATCATAATCAATTTGTCTTTTGGTACCGAAATTTTTAGAATCCCTATATGCAAGCAATTCAAAGGTATAATCACTTAAAGGCAAGCTAATGGCCGCGATAGAACCAATAATGCCTCTTCCCTTTTTGAATTTATGGATTTCACAACCTACAGATTTTCCAAATTCCTCAGCTTCCCCAATTGTAATGAATTCATAAATCGCCCTGAATGCATATTCCTGCATTTCTTTGGTTATTTCACCTTCATAAAATATTACGCCCGGATTCGTATTGTCACAATCAAACATGGAAAGCTTTTCGACTTCAGACAATACAATTTCACGAGCCAAACTGGATTTATCATCATTTAAAATCTTTAAACTAACTCCACCATTTCCACGTGTCTTAAATCTTGCAAATGGATTAAGACGAATCAATCTTGGATAATCTACCAGTTCAATTCCGTTGTCTTCAAATTTATTGATAATTTGACTTGCCAAATAAGTTGTGCACATTCCATCCGGAGAATCCGTATCATCGATTCCAATATGTAAATACTTAATTATAATCACCTTTAAATTATAACATATATTAGAGTTAAAACAATATATAGTTTACAAGAGGGATGAAATGTTAACTCGAAGCCAGTTGCTGCAACAAATAGAAAACTTATTAAAGTCTCAAGGTTTTAAGACTTCAGATATTTATGATCAAGGTTCATTTGATATTGTAGCTCGTAAAAACCTACTAATTCTACTTTTAAAAACATTTCAAAATATAGATAGCATTAATGAAAGCAATGCTCATGAAATGAAGCAATTAGCTAACATATTCCTTGCTTCACCGATAATTATTGGTGAAAAATCAAGAAATGGAATGTTAGAGGAGGGAGTAATCTACGAAAGGTATGATATCCCAACAATCGGCTTTGAAACATTGAAAAACATGATTTTATATAATGAATATCCTGAAATTCTTGCAGATAGAGGAGGATACTTTGTAAAAATTGACGGAAACGTCATAAAGCAATATCGTGAAGACTATTCACTTTCATTGAAGGATTTGGCGGATTTGGCGCATGTGTCAAGGGCAACAATGTATAAATATGAAAATGAAATTGTGCGTGCAAATACCGAAACCGCAATGATTTTGGAAGAGATATTGAACACTAAAGTCACATTGGATATTGATTTATTAAAACAACCCCAAATCGAGGATATCAAATATAGTGAAGGAGAGGACACGCTTGATTTGTCAAAACTTGGGTATGGAGTTGTTTCTACAAACAAAAGTCCCTTTGATGCAGTAGCCAAAATGAAAAGTTCAGATAATCATTCCCCATTGATAGCGAATGTTGAAAAGAACAGGACTGAAAAAACTCTAAAAAGAATGGCAATTCCACTGAAGGATTTGTCAATGGTTACAACATCCGAACCAGTATTCATTATCAATAATGAAAAGATTAAAGAATCGATTGGAACAATCCCTGTGATTAAATCATGGGAGTTAAAGGAGTTTGAAAACTCAAAAGAATTATTAAAAATGATTAGGGAAAGAAAAGAAAACTAGGGTGAAAATATGGAAAATTTGAGTATTGAAGGATTGGAAAATTACCCTATAAAATGGGTTTGCAATTATGCCGGTCAAAAAGCCATTGGAATCTGCGGAAAAACACAAAAAATAGCCATGTTTGCATCCGATGAGAGAGTATCTAAAATTTTGGATGACATCGTTATTGGTACCGATGAAAATCAGGAAGGCTATGGCTGTGAAGAAAAGGACAGATGCTGTAATTTCAAATGCGAATATTGTGAGATTTCACCAAGACAATACCTTCAGATTACAGGTAAAAAACCATCAAATAAGAACATAAAAGATTTAATCAATGGTCTGAAGGATTTAAACGAATCAATGGAAAATGAAAAATTGGTTCCTTTTGAAGAATATGAAGTAGTGAAATTCTAATATTCATTTAAAAGAGTGAAATCCTCACGGGCTTCCTCAACCTTAGCAACCCCTATTGAGACAGCGTCAATATAATCAATATTTTTTAAAAATGCAAAAGCTTCTTTTGGATTTAAAACACCTGCCGCCAAAATCCTTGTAGCTATAATTTTTTTATTTAAACTTAAGACTCTATCAACAAATTCCTGTCTTTGGGAAGCGTTAAACGCATTAATATCCATCATATAAGAAATAGAATTAAATGGAATCATATAAACATCAAATAAATCCATATCCAAATTATCTGGAAGCAAATCTGTTGTTTTTGATGGAAATGCAGTTACAATACCCGAAAGTGCACCGGCATCATTAATTTCAGACAATATTTTTGAAGTTAACTTCCAATCATAAGCGTCAACTATAAACTCATCCACCAACATTAAAGGGCAGTCATAGCTTGAAAATAGCTCAATATCCTCATCCCAATCAACATCTTTTGCAACTTCATAATTAGGATTCAGATAATCAACATCAGACTTGCCTATAGTTGCAATTACCTTCATCTCACATCCCGCATCGGCTGCAAGATCATATGCTTCAAGCAAATTGGGATTATTTACCAAGTTAATGGCCCTAACACCCTGGCTGTAAGCTTCTTGGATAACCTCACAAGCGTTTTGAGGATTGTGGTATAAATCATCAAGGTACAGTCTTGATCTATGGCCATAGTAAAGTTCGGCCATGAACGGACCATAACCCAAAATTGTCTGGGGAACTGATTTTTCTTTAACTTCAAAACTGTCTGAAAAAATGTTATCACCTATTCTTTTTCAACGACAACAGCAGTTCCATAAACAAGAATCTCCTGCATCACATCAGAGATTTCATTTGAGTCAAACCTAATTGCGACAATTCCATTAGCGCCTAACTCTTTTGCATGCTGAATTGCTCTGTGTAATGCTTCTTCTCTGGATTCTTCCATCATCTTGACATACTGTGTGATTTCTCCACCGAATAAAGATTTAATGCCAGCGCCAATCTGTCCGCCAGCACCTCTGCTTCTTACAGTTAAACCATAAATAAATCCTTTAGTTTCGACAATTCTGAATCCTGGAATATCGTTTGCTGTTGAAATAGCAAATTCTTCAACTGATACCATATCTAATCACCTCATATTAAATTAACAAATTAATTTGTTAATTAATATTAGGATTTCTAATTAAAATAGTTATTGTAATGCAAATTATTGAAATTATAAATATAATAAAAAACATATTTTTAACTAATATTTATTATTAAATATTCTTTTAAAAAACAATTTTATGGTGAAAATAATGAAAGTATTAATTGCTGATGCTATTAATGAGCAGGGTATTGAAAATTTAAAGGAAGTGGCTGAAGTTGTTGTGGATACAAGCATCACTCCTGAAGAATTATCCAATACCATACACGAATATGATGGAATCATTGTGCGCAGTAGGACAAAACTTACTGCAGACATTATTGAAAAAGCGGACAACATGAAAATTATCGCAAGAGCCGGTGTTGGGGTTGACAACATCGATTTAGATGCCGCTACTGAAAAAGGTATTATGGTGGTAAACTCACCGGAATCCACATCAATTACAGTAGCAGAACACACAATGGGATTATTGCTTACTCTTGCACGCAAATTATCTATTGCCGATAAATCAGTAAAAGAAGGAAAATGGGAAAAGAAAAAATTCATGGGAGTCGAACTCAGAAACAAGACTCTCGGTGTAATCGGAATGGGAAGGATTGGTTCTCAAGTAGTAAACAGGTGTAAAGCGTTTGAAATGGAAGCTATGGCATATGATCCATACTTGCCTGAGGAAGTTGCAAAACAGATGGGTGTTGAATTAACCGATTTGGAAACCGTCCTTAAAAATGCTGACTTCATTACAATCCATGTTCCTCTCACTCCAGAAACCAAACACTTAATTTCAACCGAACAATTCGAAATCATGAAAGATACCGCATTCATTACTAATTGTGCACGTGGAGGAATCATAGATGAAGAAGCATTATACGATGCATTGGCAAATGACAAGATTGGCGGAGCAGCATTAGACGTATATGAAGAGGAACCTCCTGCTGAAAATTCCAAATTATTTGAACTTGACAACATCGTATTAACTCCGCACATTGCAGCTTCAACTAAAGAAGCTCAAAGAGATGCTGCCATTATTGTGGCTGATGAAATTATTGATTTATTTAAAGGTGGAACCCCTAAAAATGTTTTAAACATGCCACGTATCGACCACAAGACCTATCAGGAAGTATCTCCATACTTGGAGTTATGCGAAAAATTAGGCAGTTTCATTTCTCAAGCGGTTAACGGCAAAATTAAAGAAATTGAAATTATCTACAGTGGAGAACTGGCAGAAATTGATAATTTAGAAATTTTAAGCAGAACTGTGATTCAAGGTGCTGTGAATCCATTCTTAAGTTCCCCTGTAAATGCTGTTAATGCATCCCTTGTTGCTAAAGACAGAGGAATAAGCATTACCGAAGGAAGAAAAGACAATGCAAAAGGATATGACTCCTTAATCAAAGTTATTGCCAGAAGTGATGATGACGTATTCTCCGCTGAAGGAACCATTTTACACGAAGCAAGAATCTTAAAAGTAAATGATTATTGGGTTGACGTTATCCCTGAAGGTCACATGTTCATTGCAAAATATGAAGACATTCCTGGAAGCATAGGTAAAATCGGTACAAAATTAGGGGAACACAACGTCAATATTGGAATTATGCAAGTCGGAAGAGATGAAAAAGGTGGAAGAGCCATCATGATTTTAACTTTGGACAAAGAAATTCCAAAAGACGTTATAAAAGAAATCCAATCTTTAGACAATGTTTATGAAGCTATTGGACTCGAATTATAAATAAAAAACAATTTTCACCATATTGTTTTTTTATTTTTCCTTCTTTTTTTTTAAAAAAAAACTATTTATTAAATCGTCTAACAATCCTTTTGACAGAACCATCAGGGTTAAATTCAATCATTACAACAGGATTTTCTTCATTATTCAACTGTTTTTCTTCAAATTCCTTATAGTGATCAACATAGGTATCTTCAGTTTTGAAGAATTCATCATCTGCTTCATCAAGAAGCCCTGGCTTAAATTCATCACTATCTTTTAAAACATCATCTTCATCAAAAAATTCATCGCTATTATCTTCAACCAAATAGCTATAATCCCCAATTGAATATGTTTGAGGATTTCCATATCTGTCATATGCCTTAAATGTATCTAATGAGTATGGAAGACATACAATCATGTGAAAATAGCCGTTTCTTGAAAATGTTTTTAAATCAGCATCGGAAGGCATTGCGCTAGGCCCAGGATGCGAGTGTACAGAACCCCAATATTTGGTAGTCATTGGAATCAACTCCGTGTGAACTAAAGCACCCGTTTCACAGGTTTCACCTGGAATGAATAATAATCCTGTGATGTATAGTACCTCATCAATTATCTGACCATCAAAAAAAGCTAAAAATTCATTTGGATAAGCTTTCTTGGAATAATATATAACAGAGTCTAAAACTTCCCTATCAATTCTAACTTCGCTAAACTCTTCATTATTTTTAAAAATTTTTGAAAGAAAACCCATTAACTCACCAAATTAAATTTTCAAAAAATTCTTTATTAAATTTTGGAACATTCCAATCTGTGTAAACGTAAGACCTGTATGAAACCTGATTTTTATTTTCTTTTTTATTGAAACCTACCACTTTTTTATTTTTCCTATATACTGCAATTCCTCTTTTTTTATAAGTTTCGACATCATTTAAATTAATGTCATTCTGATATAATAATTCATGAATTTCACTAGAATTGAGTCCGTTTATTTTATCATTTGCTTCATTATTTGAATACTTAGATTTTAGAAATGAAATGCCATATGATGCAATACAGTTTTTCCAAGATTCATCCTGTCTCCATCTGAAATATTTTAGTACATCCCCATCAGGAATTGGAATGACCCTTGAATCAAATGACGGCGGCTTTTTGAAGTCAACACCATAATGAATGACAAAAGAGCTTGCGGCAAAACTGGCAATTACCGAATTGATCTTTTCAATTCGACCATCAAAAGGAATTTTATCCAATAGTAAGCTTATCTCATCTGAAAAGGTATAAACCAAAACTGGAGAGAATTCTTTAAATAAATCCTCACACACATTTGCCATAACCCTGTAAAAATTTTCATCATAAGGTTTTGCCAATTTTAAATCTTCAGCCAGTTTATGAAAACTTCTGCCATCCAACCTGACAATTATCTTAAAATTCTTCGGAACCTTTAAAGATGAATAAACTTCAAATTCCTTCATTACATTCCCACACTAATGGTTTCATTGAAACTCTTAAGCAATCTAATTGCTGAAAGCGCAGCCAACATGCTTGTTTTTGGATTTGCAGAGCAAGGATAATTCATAGTAGTTGTTTTAAATTCACCAAAGTCACCCTTTGCAGTTATTTCATGAACATTTCTATCAACATTTGGATCAACAATGATTTTAACATCAATATCACTTTGACAGGCAATGCTGATTGTAGCTGCAACATTAATGTTTAATGGAAACACCTTAACGGCTTCAGAAGCTTTTCCTTCAAATAACACTTCTTCTTTGTCAATATCCTTACCAAGAGATTTAGGTGATTTGCGAGTAACAAGACTTATCTCTTTTAAACCGAATTTGGCAACCGCTTTGATTCCATCCAAACCAACAATGGCTCCTGAAGGCAAATGAACTTTAGCATCATTCTCTTTAGCAATCCTTTCAACTTCCTGATAAAATTCATAATCCATGAATGCACCGATACTCATTACAATCATGTCACGGCCTTCACTTAATACCCTCGGTGCGAAATATCTTGCGGAATCAGGTGAAGCACATTCTATAACCAAATCTACATTTTGAAGCAACTCATCAAAGTCAAGAACAGCCACACCCCCTGCAAAGGATGCCAAATTCTCTGCCCGTTCAATATCCTTATCAAAAAAGTATGCAATCTCAATATCATTTTCTTCGGGAACAATGCTTGTAGTAATAATATTAGCAATAGCTCCACAGCCTATAATACCTACTTTCATAAAAATCACATTAAATAAAAGATTAAACAAAAATAATAAAAAAAGGATTTTTGAAAGATTATTTATAATCTTTCAGCATCAAATTGGACTTGAGTTTCGTTTTGTGGTTGAGTTTCAGGTTGTTTTGGAGCCACTTCAGGAATTGGAGGTTCAGGATTAATTTTTTTCATATCCCTAGGATTAATCAACATAATGTCTCCAATAGCTTGAACTTTATCAAAGTCCACAGTCAATAAATCATTTTGGAAAGATCTCATATCATTTTCTTCAGGAACTTCTCCACGAATACTACCTAAAAATGAATTAACAAATCCGGCCGGTTTTCTTTCTTGTTCAATAGCTCTGACTTGTAATTTTGAGATTGTTCCTAATCTAATATTAAGAATGACGTCTTCGACACGACCTACATAATGTCCTGTATTTGTATAAATATCTAAACTACGTAATTTTGAAACTTCTACCATGTTTACACCACAAGTAATAATAATTAAAATATGTATAAATTTATTTTATTGTTAATATAAATAGTTTATGTTTTTTAAAGTTAAAAATCGCCATTTCTAGAAAAAATAAGAAAAAATTTATTAAATATATTGGATTAAACTATAATTTAGAATACAAGGAGACTTTAAATTGTGGGATACAACCAAAGATTATAGGATTTTAGTGGCAAGCAAAGCAAGAGAAAATTATCTAAATCTAATTCCAACAGCTTCATTTAGAGGAAGCTGGAACAAAAAACAAGCTGTTGATTTGGGAAAACAAATGAACAGTGATTTTCAATCATTGACTTATTCTTACCTTGAAGGAGATGAATTAGTTAACTCTCCTGATGTAGCCGCCCTAAAAGAAAAGGCTGAAAAAATAATCGAATGTTTAGGCGGATCTGATTGGAATAAAAAATTTTTAAGCAATGCTCCAAAGGAAGACCGTGAAAAAACTCAGGAAAACATTGCCAAAGTGAGGTTTTTCTTAGATACAATTATCGGTTTAAAAGATAGATTGGCATTAGGTCCAATTAATGATCCAATTATGGGTGTTGACATCAAGGTTGGCGAAGTTATGAGTGTGACTAGCCACCCAAAAAATGATAAACTCTCAATTTGTAATGTTAATTTAGGAAAAAGAGCCATTACAGTTGTCACTAATGATTTAAATGTTAAAGATGAAAATAAAGTGGGAGTTTCCTTACTTCCGCCGCAATCATTCAGCGACATTGTCAGTGAAGGAATGTTTCTTGGAATGGATGGAAGCATCCTTAAAGATGTTGACGGCGAACTTGGCGCCATGCCAAAAGGAATCCCTATGGAATCTTTAAATGAAACACGCAATCTTGTTGAAAACTATTTGAAATAAGTTTAATCACTTATTTTTCTTTTTTTATTATTTATTTTACTTTATAAATGATTTAAAGCATATTTTTATCTTAAATTTAAACCAATCAATTTTGTTTTAGTCATCTCGCTTACAGCATATTTTATCCCTTCTTTTCCAACACCACTATTCTTAAAACCTCCAAAAGGCATATTATCTGTTCTGAAAGTGGACTGCTTGTTGACAAATACTGTTCCGGCTTCAATTTCTTGCGCGCATCTCATTGCTGATGAATAATCTGAAGTAAATACACCTGCCTGAAGGCCATATTCAGTATCATTGGCAACTCCAATAGCTTCATCCAAGGAATTAACATGAATAATAGGTGCAACGGGACCAAATGTTTCACCTACAACCAAATCCATTTCAGGTGTGACATCATCGATAACGGTCGCCTCATAAAATGCACCGTCACGTTTGCCGCCAGTTAAAATCTTAGCACCACCATTTACTGCATTATTAACTGTTTCTTCAACTTGAATTGCGGCTTTTTGAGAAATTAAAGTTCCCAATGTGGTTTTACTATCCAAAGGATTTCCCATAACCAACTTTTCAGTTTCTATGACCAATTTTTCTGCAAATTCACTGGCAATTTCCTCTTCAACAATGATTCTTTTAACGCCCATGCATACCTGGCCCGCATTCAAAAATGCCCCATTGATAACTCCCTTTACCGCCTTGTCGATATCTGCATCTTTCAGGACAATCAACGGATCATTGCCTCCGAGCTCCAGTGTAACTTTTTTCATTCCTGCTTTTTGGGATATCATCAAACCGGTGGTAACGCTTCCGGTAAATGAAATCTTATCGACATTAGGAGATTCGACCAAGTAATTTCCAATTTCAGAGCCGTAACCGGTAACAGTGTTGACTACACCCCCAGGAAACTCTTCATTTAAAATTTCAGCAAACTTCATGACAGTTAAAGGCGCTTCTGTTGGGGGTTTTATAATAACTGTATTTTTACAGGCAATTGCCGGCGCGATTTTGTGAATTGTTAAATTGAGCGGATAGTTGAATGGAGTAATGGCTGCAACAACACCTAACGGAACTCTTTGAGTGAAAGCGAAAAATCCTTTTCCGTTCAAACCGGCATCTAAAGGTACACTTTCCCCATAAATTCTTTTTGCCTCTTCAGCTGCAAGTTTCAATGTTTCAATGGACCTGTCAAGTTCAACCAGGGATTCGTTAATTGGCTTTCCAACTTCTTTTGTAAGCAACACCGCAAAATCTTCGCGATTTTCTTTCAGTTTTTCACAGACATTGTACAATTTGTTTGAAACTTTAAAAGCAGACATTTCCTGAAGGGATTCTTTTGCTTTGTTTGCTTCAACAATTGCCAAATCTGCAGTTTGCCTGTGTGCTATCGGTACGGTATCAATTACCTCACCATCATAGGGATTTTTGACTTCTTCTAAATCATCGCTTGAAATGTGCTTTCCACCAATTAACATATCCATTTTATCACCTTGATTAAAATTTAATTTTGAAAATTAATAAATTTAGTGCATTGCCAATTTATCCAAAAAATTTTTTCGAAAGTGAGAGGTGCATTTCAAGTGTAACTTGCATAAATACTTGATTTTAATAAATAAAAATAAATATTTTGGTTTTATTATAATTTGACCATTATTCTTTAATAATTGAAATTTTAAACTATTATTTAGTGAAATAAGATTATTGATTTTTTAAAAATGAAAATATGGAAATTTTTTTGAGTTACTCGCTGATAAATTGCTTACAATAATTAACATATAATGATTTAAATAGAGAAATGAGTTTTCAACAACCATATTAAATTGAAATAAGATTAAATATTAAAGTTATGTGAAAATCAGATATTTTTATTAATGATTTTATATGGTTTAAGATTTTTTAAAAACAATACCTTCACAATTTAATTTGAAAAATTAATTTAATAAACTGGGATATCTGAGCAATATTAATGAAAATTATAATATAATGCGTTGATTGAGGTTAAATAAAAAAAATAACAAAAATAAAGCGGAAAATGAAAATTTTAAATAAAATCAATTTATTATTAGAAAAAAATTTTTTTCAAGAAAAAACTTGAAAGCTATTTAAAATAACTCCCTAGATCATTTAACTGACTGTTGAACTCCTTAACCTCCTTTGATGCAATTTGCCCGCTTAAATCAGAAATATAACTGTTATACATATAAATCGCCAATAGCACTACAACAATTATTCCACCAAAAAGCAGGATAAACTCGGCTGATGTCTGACCACTATCATCCATCAAAATCCCCCCATAAGCAAGGACCCACCGAATGTTGAAATCAAATAAAATATTCCAAAGGATGCCGTTGCAAGAGGCAATGCAAATTTTATACCTTTTTTAAACTCGCCATACATTATCAAACTAATTATAAATGCAACAAGACATGAATGAATTATCAAATAAATTTCACCGGCAAGGGGCGCTGTTAAAATTATTTCCGATTCCATTCCATAGCTTTGCATGAAAGTTGAGTATACGCTGACCATACCTATTGCAAAAGGAGTTGCAACAATTGCCGAAATCAAAAGAAACATGACTGACATCATCACAGAGGATTTTCTCTCCCTTTTTAAAGCAAGCAAATCACGCAAATCATCAGACACATCCTCAAGGACATGTGATATGCTGGATCCACTTTTTCTACCATCTAAAATAATATTAAAAACCCGTTCCAATTCTCTTGATTTTAGACGTTTGCTCATGGCTCTCCATGCGTCATCGAAATTGCGACCCATTCGGATTTCTATAATAGTTCTTCTCATTTCATCATATAACGGTCCTTCCCCATACTGAGACATATCCTCCATCGCATTTTCGAAGCTGAGTCCAACCTGCAGCATAGATGATAGTTGCCTTAGGAAATCAGGTGCTGTCTTTTCAATCTCCTGCACTCTTCTCTCCTGTTGAACAACAACATATGTGAAAAGTCCGGGGATGCAAAAAAACGGTAAAATCAATAGGGACAATGGCAAGTTCAGAATCATTAACATTAATGCTAAAGCAATTTCACTAACAAAAATGAAAAGCATGATTATAGCTAAAACATTGCTTGCTTGTGTAAAAATAGCTCCACTAAGCAAAAATTCCTGGAACTTTGACAAATACTTTTCAGGTACAATATTATCTAAAAATATTGATAAATCATTAATTATTTTAAATTTCATGAGGTAATATTAGATTTAAAACAATATAAAGTATCTGTTGTTTTTAAAATCAATTTTACAAATAGAAATAAATATTAAAAAATAATAAACCCAAGTTACTCTTTCTTATTTTTGGAGTATTTCATTCTAGCAACATTAAATGCAATTACTATTATTAACAATATAACTCT
>NZ_JBGVOG010000058.1:0-10835 GCF_045126245.1 Methanobrevibacter sp.
ACAATTTAATATAAGTTTAATATTCTATATAAAAATTGTTAAATCGATGTGCAATTAAACTAACATCAATATTATATTTGAAATTAACCAATATAAGACTTTTCATTTAAAAGTCAACATTAACTCAAGTTCAACTTTGAATTACTTCAAATTTCAAAGGGACGACATAAAAATTTAAGTTAAAAGGAAAATATAATATAACATTAGAAAAATTAATGAGGCAAAACATGTATTGGAATGAAGAAATTGAAACCATGCCAAGAGAAGATCTTGAAGAATTGCAGCTGAAAAAGCTTCAAGAGACTGTCAAGAGAGCATTCGATAAAATCCCTTACTATCAAAAGAAATATAGCGAAGCTGAAGTTTATCCCGAAGACATTGAAACTTTAAAAGACATTGAAAAACTCCCGTTCATTACTAAAGACGACCTGAGGGAAAGCTATCCCTTCGGACTTTTTGCAGTCGACATCGAAGAAATAAAGGAATTGCACTCATCTTCCGGAACCACAGGAAAGCCTGTAGTGTCAGGATATACAAAAAAGGATATTGACACCTGGGCCGAAACAATAGCAAGAGGGCTTACCATGATGGGAATCGGTGAAAATGATATCCTGCAGAATACCCACGGTTACGGAATGTTTACAGGAGGATTCGGAGTTCACTACGGTTCACATAAGGTCGGCGCCGCAATCATACCTATCTCAACAGGCCAGACAAGAAGACAAATCGAAATCATGAGCGATTTTGGAACAACCGGTCTGATTTTCACCCCCTCATACGGAATCCACTTGGGCGAAGTTGCGCTTGAAGACGGAATTGACCCAAAAGAATTGGGGATAAAAGCCATAGGATTTGGAGCGGAAGGATGGACCGAAGAGATAAGGCAAAGGGTAGAGGAAATCTTCGGTGCAAAAGCATATAACATCTACGGACTGACAGAACTAATGGGTCCCGGCGTTGGAGTCGAATGCGGCGAGCAAAACGGACTGCATATCGCGGAAGACATCTACTATCCGGAAATAATCGACCCTAATACACAGCAGGTCCTCGGTGAAAACCAGCCTGGAGAGCTGGTTTTGACAAATATCCAAAGGGAAGGAATGCCTGTAATCAGATTCAGAACAAAAGATTTAACCAAAATTACCTATGAAAAATGCGGATGCGGAAGGACACATGCAAGAATCAGCAGAATCACCGGAAGATCCGATGACATGATTAAAGTTAAGGGAGTGGCTATTTTCCCATCACAAATCGAAAAAGCGTTGCTCAAAGTCGGTGAAGTGGAGCCTCATTATATGATTATAGTCACCAGACCTGGAACTTTAGATGAAATCGAAGTCAAAGTGGAAGCGTCACAGAACATCTTCTTTGATGGCGTCAAGGAAATGATGTCAGTACAGAAAAGAATCGGAAAATCCATAGAAAATGAAACTGGAATCAGAGTAAAAGTAACCCTTGTTGAACCAAAGACCTTACCAAGATTTGAAGGAAAGGCAAAAAGAGTAATCGACGAGAGGAATTTACATTAGGTGATATGATGAAAATCAAACAATTATCCATATTTTTACAAAACAGACTGGGAAGCTTATCAAAACCCCTTGAAGTACTCAGCAGCGCAGGAGTCAATATAAGGGCAATGTGCATGGCGGATACTTCAGAATTCGGTATTTTAAGATTGGTTGTCGATGATCCTGAAAAAGGAAAAGAAGCATTGGAAGAAAACAATTTCCTTGTTAAAGTCACAGAAATCATCGGTGTTGAAATGAATGACGCACCGGGCGGGCTTACAAGCGTCTTGAAAATAATTAAAGAAAACGAAATTGATCTGGAATATCTCTATGCATTCACTCATGATAAAGTGGGAAAAGCCATTTTGCTGCTTCATGCGGATGACATTGATGAGCTGATTTCCGCTTTACAGAACAACAATATAACCATCGTACCTGCTGAAGAAGTTTACAATTTATAAACTTCTCTTTTTTTAATTTTTATACACTTATTTTATAATGAAGAATTAAGCGGTCCTCGACTTAGGTCAAAATCTGTAATCCTATTGCTTACGTTTGAATCATGGATTATTGCAGTCCACATAGGCTTGTCTGTTTTTAGGAATACGCCCTCGTTATCCTCAAATATCTTAGTATGCCTGGTTTTTAAAATGGAAGTTCCCTTTGGCCCGACCATTGAACAGAATGCATTATTGTTTATAAAATATCTGTACCTTCTGTTTGTCTGCAAATCCAATTTTTCACCGTTAGGAAATGATATGACGCAATTATGCAAATTATCTGCAGCGTAATCCTGAATCCGCTTTACGAAACTTTCCTCAATCATGTCGTCATTGTCAATTCTTGTGGTGATGTAGAAATCATAATTCTCATTTTTGGTACGGAAATTCAGATTGGTGAATACCTCACCGTCTTCGAAATAATGGTCTTCAAAGTCATACACCCCTTTCAATTCCTGAATTCTTTTTAAAAACTTTTCAGGAGTATTCTTATGGAATAAGACAAGCCATGTGAAATTTTGATTGACCTGATTTTTTATGGACGGCAGAGTATATCTTTCAAAAAGGTCAAATCTCTCTTCGAGATAATCCTCATCAAAAATTCTCTGCATGGGGTCATTTTCAGGGTCTTTCAATTCACAGCCGTAATTTACCCTCAGATTAAACCTTGTAATTATATAATGCTTAAAGTCCATAATGCTCCATCCAAAAATGTTAAAATAAAAAAAAAGAAAGGAATACTATTTTTCAATAGTAAATCCGTGGTTTTGTGCTTTGGTTACAAACACAGTACCATTTTCACCAATAATCTCTTTGGTCTTTTCGACAATATCCTCATTTGACTCATCAAATACAGTATAGAGAACCGGTCCGAATGAAGATATGCCAACTCCATATGCCCCTGCTTTCTCAATGGCCTTCATGGTTGGCAGGTAGCTTGCATCAAGTGAGTGTTCAAGCTTGTTGAATCCGACCTTTTGAAGCTCACTAACGGCCCATCCGAAGTTCTTAATATCCTTTTCAAGCATGAACGGAACGAGATTCATTAAGATTAAGTGTGATACCTGTTCGACTTCCTCCTTTGGAATAGGACAGTATGTCTGGAACACATCCACCTCATCATCACCTTCAACATGATTTTCGATTTCCGGAATGGCGATTAGGATTTTCCATTCTTCAGGGAAATCATATCTTGCAATCAATGTTGCAGGTTTTGCCTTTGATGCTCCTGAAGGTAAGAATAAAGGTTTTTCCTCTTTGCTGTGTCCTCCATCCAAAATGAATCCGCCCAAATCATGAGTGTATGTACCGATTCCGGAAGTTCCACCCCTTCCAACAATGCTACTTAACTCTTTGCTTTCAATTTCAATGCCCATTGTCTCTGTAATCAGGTGTGCTGTTGAAACCGCGATTTGGGTTCCGCTTCCAAATCCGGAATGTGGCGGATAAGTCTGGTGAACAATAAAATGAAAACCTGAATCAATGCCAAAATGTTCCATAGTTTTTTTAGCGGCATCAGGTATCTTCTCTTTACATTCCAATATTGCCTCTTCATCTGTTACGGTATCGGCAAAATCAAGTGTTACGCCGCTTTCGGTTTGTTCGACTTCCAATACAAATTGTGGATCAGCTAATGCTAGACCAATACCACCATCGACTCTTCTATATGACCCGTTTAAATCTATAAGGGACATATGAATTCTTGAAGGTGCTCTTATAATCATTTTTTCACTTCCAATTAAGTTATCTTTAATATATATGTATTGGAATGTATTTAATACTTTTCATGATTTATCAAGTGAACTAAAAAAAAGAAAATAAATGATATGTAGTGAATTGGACAATAAACAAATTTTCCAAAAAGACAGTTATAAATTGAGAACTGATTTGTCCTTTTAAAATGATAGATTATCAATGCTTTCAATTAATTTTAAAGCAAAACTATAAGTCAAATCCATCGGCTCATAAGAATAGCACTCATAAACGATTGTTGGAATGCCTGCCTTTGCAGTCGGTTCAGTAATAAACGGCGGACTTGTCCTATGTTCCGGCGCATAATACTGAAGTTCATCAATGTCTTCAAGAATAGCATTCATCAAATTAGTTGATTTTTCATCAAAACCCGGAGCAAATATAAAATTAGTTATCTGATAGTTGCCCGGACCACTGGCTCCCCTATTGGAATGGATGTCCATGAACAGGTCATATCCTTCATTAATTATATCATCTTTGATGAATTCCCTTGCAAGCAATTGACCTTCAAGCCTCCCTTCAGTTTCACTATTCGGATTATTGACATGGATATTGTAGATATAATAGCAATTCTTCAAATCGCTTTTAGAAGTCAGTTTATCAAATAATGCCCTGTGGGATTTGCTTTCAAGAGGATGCATTCCTATTACATAAGCTATCTTAACATCTGAGGCGTCATCTCCAAAAGGGCCATGAATGTGTACACTGCCCAAATCATTTTCACCAAGCAGTCTGGAATCAAATATCTCAGAATCCACACTGGCTTCATCAGTCGGACCATCGGGATAGCTCATTTAAACACCTGAAAAAAATAAGGGTGACTAGATAAAAATCTAGTCTTCGGATGGTGCGCGTGCACCTAATTCTTTGTTTAATTCATAAATTAATCTGTTATCGCCATCAGCCAATTTAGCTTTAGCAACCAATTCCATTGCATTTTCCTCTTCTTCAACTTGCTCTTCGACAAACCATTGCAGGAAGTTGTTGGTTGCATGGTCCTTTTCTTCAATGGCCAAGTTAACCAAATCATTGATAAGGCCGGATACCTTTTTTTCATGTTCTAAGACATGTTCAAATGCTTGAAGTGGACCGTCCCATTCTGTTTGTGGTCCTTCAATAGCAGTCAAGGTTACAGAAGCTCCTCTTCTGATGATGTAGTCATAGAATTTCATTCCATGTTCCAATTCTTCCTCTGCTTGTACTCTCATCCAGTTAGCAAATCCTGCTAAGTCTTCATCTTCAAAGTAAGCTGCCATGGATAAATATAAATATCCAGAGTAAACTTCAGCATTTAATTGAGCGTTTAAAGCTTTTTCCATATTTTCAGATACCATTAAATATCACCAATATACATTCTGTATTTGATTTCTTATATATTTAAGCAAAAAAATTCAATCAATTTATTAAAAATAAAAATAAATCAATTAACATGATAGAAAAATCCATCTACGAAGATTATGAAATTGATTTCAGCGACACTTACGAAAGTGATGACGCTTATTACTTTATTTTTAACGATGAAAGAGAATTATTCCTAACAAACGATAAGACACTCCCGAACTCACTTGATAATATCAATATTGATTTTAAACTTTATATCGGAAAATATATGAATAAAGATACTTTTGTAGTTAATACTAACTGCAATGATTCGTTTTATACATTAAAGGATGTCTATGACATGGACAAGGACATATATTTAATGTCAACAAGGGCTGTTTTGGTGCGCGACTGGTATATCTCACATCAGTTCTGCGGCAGATGTGGAGTGAAGACCAAGTTAGATGAAAAGGACATGATGTTAAAATGCCCTTCCTGCGGTCAGGTGCACTATCCGCGAATCGCTCCTGCAATCATTGTGGCCATCAGAAAGGGTGATGAACTGCTCATGGCAAAACACAGCTATCACGAAAACATCAGTTACGCCCTGATAGCGGGTTTTGTTGAACCGGGAGAAAACATTGAAGAAGCCGTGCACAGGGAAGTTTCAGAAGAAATAGGAATAAAAATCAAAAATCTGAAATACCTGAAAAGCCAATCCTGGCCGTTTCCAAACTCTCTGATGCTTGGCTTTGAAGCGGAATATGATTCAGGTGAGATTAAAGTGGACGGTGATGAAATCCTTAAGGCCAAATGGTTTAAAAAAGAAGAGATCATCAGATATGATTCCGATATCAGCATATCCGACTGGCTGATGCAGGAGTTCATTGACTCATTAGATTAAATTGAAAGCATAATTGAATCAGTTTCCCTCTTCATACACATCATCAGGCTCATTATCACTGAATGTGGAATTATCTGATTCATAATCCTTTAACTTATTTATCCATATCGCTCCTCCGCAGCCGTATGATGCATTTTCAGCAAATGAAGACTCTTCGACACTCAACACGCTTTTTTTATTATATATTGCACCACCGTTCTGTGCAGTGTTTTTGGCAAGCAGGGATTTGTATAGACTCAACTCACTATCATAATTGTTTATGACGCCACCGTTTCCCTTTGCAGTGTTGGCTTCGAATGTGGATTCTCTGATGGTCAAATCGCCCCTATTGTTGAGAATGACTCCCCCATCACGATTTGCGGCATTAGAATTAAATGCGGATTTGGCTATCACCAACTCTCCAGCATTGCGTATTGCACCTCCATCCTCAGATGCCCTATTGCCTGCGAATGTGGAATCAACTATATCCAAATCACAATTTTCATTGAATATCACACCGCCAATTTCAGCGGAATTTTCTTTGAGCGTGGAGTTGGCAATGGAAAGCTCGCCGCCGTCATTGTTGAATAATGCTCCACCCTTGTTTGCTAAGTTTTTTGAAAACATGCTTTCTTTTATATTCAATTTCCCATCATCATTGAATATAGCCCCGCCATGATTTGCCTCATTGCTTTTGAATGTGGACTCAACAATATTCAACTCTCCCCAATTGTTTATTGCACCGCCGTGGTCCTGTGTTCTGTTATCCTCAAATAGGGATTTATCAATGATCAATTCACCTTCATCATTGAATATTGCTCCGCCGTCCTCTCCCGCAAAGCTGGCGATTATTGCGGATTCCATAATGCTCAACTCACCTTCTTCAATGTAGACAGCACCGCCATTTTCTTCGCAGAACCCGTTTTTCAGTATGGTGTTCCTGATTGTTACATTTGAGGCTGTGCAATAGAATATCCGTGTTTTTTTGCATGCATCTATACAGTGGCCATTTCCGTCGATAACCAAATCATCAACGTCCAGACCTATGCCTTCCTGATAGTTAAACTCTTCAAGTCCATCTAAAACAATATCCGTATCCAGAACAATTTCTTCTGCATCGCTATGGATTAATTCATCTAAATATTTGAAATTCTTTGAGGAACTCATTAACAACACTCCAGAGTCATATTATGATTTCTATAATTTTTCTGATTAAATTAATTTTTGATTATATTCAGTGCGGTTATTCCCGCTTTAAGCCTTCCCAAACCTTCCCTTAGAAGTTCCTGAGGACAGGCTATGTTCATCCTTAAAAAATTATCTCCATTCAGGCCAAAATCAATTCCGGCCGATAGGAAAAGTCCCTGATTACTTCTTAAAAATCCGCTTAAAACCTTTGAGGGAACGTTCAAAGCTGAGCAATCGAGCCACAAGAGATATGTTGCATCACATTCAACCAGTTTAATGATTGGAAGCTCATCAGCCAAATAATCCTTGACTATCTGTTTGTTTTCATATAATACCTCCCTTAGCTCATCCAACCATTCTTCAGAATCGTTGTATGCCGCAGCCACAGCTGCCGTTGCAAACACGTTGCAGGAATCTGAATTGTCAACATGCATCTGATTTTTAATCCTTTCCAACAGTTCCACATTTTCAGTGTGGACAATAGAACTTTGAAAACCGGCAATATTGAATGATTTTGAAGGTGACAAGCATGTAATAACATTGCCTGATGATTCGAATGGGTTATACTTCACACCAGGGTCGGTCAAGTCACAGTGGATTTCATCTGATATCAAGACGACATCATGCTTTCTGCACAAATCACCAATACGGCTCAAATCATCTTCAGACCATATCTTGCCAATGGGATTGTGGGGATTGCACAGTATCATCAATTTGGACTGGGATAATTTTTCGTCCAAATCATCAAAGTCAATTTTATATTCTCCGTTTTCATAAATTAATGGATTTTCCAAAACATTTCTGTCGTTGTCTTCAATCACATAGAAAAATACGTGATAAACAGGTGTCTGAATTAATATGTTGTCTCCAACGTCAGTCAAACACCTTATAATTGAAGATATTGACGGCATCACCCCTATTGAATACAGCATATTTTCACGAGACATCTTGAAGTCATATCTCCTATCCCACCAATCGATATAGGCCAAAAACAGCTCATCCGGAACAATCGTATAACCGTAAACAGGATGACTGGCCCTTTTTGAAATTGCATTCGAAATGGCCGGAGCTACCTTAAAGTCCATGTCGGCAACCCACATCGGAACGTCATCACCAAACAGATCCCATTTTAGGGAGTTTGTTTTTTTCCTATCAATTACGCTTTCAAAATCGTATTCAGTATTTTTCATAGTGAATCCTGCTTTCATCAAATTTGTCCATGAATTTATTTTCCCATCCTTCAGCCGGATAGCCAACAGTTATAATACAATATGGCTTTAAATCAGAAATATCATTGATTCCAACAATTTTACCAATTTCAGCCATTCTTTCTTCATCAGGTGCAACGCCGTTCCAAAGTCCTCCCAAACCTAAGTTAACTATTTCCAAAAGCATGTTTTCAGCGGCAGCACCCATGTCCTGCTGCCAGACAGTTTTATAAAATGCCCTTTCAATATTTGCGACCAATACAATAGCTACAGAAGCATTGGTGACCCTAGGTTTTATTTCACCTATTTTTGTTAGAGTTTGCTTATCCTTAATTACAATGAACTCCCATGGTTCGGCTCCAAGTCTTGATCCCGGAGCTTGCATTCCAGCTTTCAGGATTTTTAAAATATCCTCATCGCTTACTTCCTTGTCCGAATATTCACGAATACTCCTTCTTGTGTTTATTATCTCTTCAAATTCTACCATAATAATTAATAATATCTTATAAAATATATATAATTAGCTTAATTAATGGAGGTGAAAAAATGATTAACAGAAGTGCTGGATTATTGTCAATAATTTTAGGTATAATATTTATTCTATTCCCAATATTCTCATCAGAATTGGTTTCAATAATTGTTGGTTTAAGTTTGTTATTCTTCGGTATTTCATCCGCATTCATGGGATTCAACCTAAGAGATCAAAACGGAATGTTTTCAACATCCTCAATAGTTATCGGCCTAATCGCCATAATATTAGGATTCCTATTCATATTCTATATTGATGCATTATCATTCCTTGTTTCATTCCAATTCTATATTGTCGGATTTATAATGATAGTGTTTGGAATTGTTGGACTGGTATCAAAAGTTACCAAAATATCCACTTTTACTTCAATACTTGTTTTAATAATGGGTATTCTTGCAATAGCTCTTGCAGTATTTGCAATGAATCAGCCAATATACATTGCAATAATCATTGGAATTGTCTTAATTATTGAAGGAGTAAACCTATTCTTATTTGATTAGGGTTGCCCCTACTTTTTTTATTTTTAAAAAAAAAAGACTCGGTTAACTATTTTTTAAAAAAAATACCACCTTTATCGTTCATACACCATTTTAAAAGAAATTCACCATGAATAATTAACCGAGCCAGATTCCGAAATCCAAATTATACTTTGTTTTAATAATTTAAAAAAATAGCTGAAGTGCAAAAATCTGCTTTTGCACACCTACAAAAGGTTAAATCATACACCCCTGAGTGAAATCAACCTCTGTGATGTCTTTAAATGAATATCACTACCTTAAACAACATCAAACTTAAATAATTATAAAATGAATATATTACCATGACTTTCATGAATAATAATGCAAACATCAAACAGTTCCAATTGATCAAGTTCATAAATGAAAACTCAAGCGATGACCATGTGATATCAAAAATTACAATCGTGCTTCGCCGAGACAAAATAGAAGCCCCTTACTATATGATTACAAAAATCAGACTTTCTTCCTGCATTGACCTGCCGGAAAATGGGATTATTCATGCAATGGACATATTAAACCATGCCAGAAGGCATAATTTGACTGAAGATGCATACGCTGAAATCGAATCAATGATTAAGGATACATGCATTGAATCCGAAAGTGTAAAAATCTCCGAAACGGATGAGCAGCTGAAGATGGTTTTGATGTCAAGAAATGACGATGAAATCAGAAATCTATTCAAAAACTATGGAAAGCTTTTTGATAAAATAGATAATCTAATTGATTAGAAAATTAATCCCTCTGTTTAAAATAAAAATAGATGAAGTGTGAAAATATCTTTTAACACACTTCCAAAAAGCTTAAATCAATGCTCAAAGCAGGACTGTTCAATCACTATAAACTCAATTTCATGCTCCCTGCAGTACTCTTCGATGCAGTTTGAAATCTCTTCGATATCCTCTCTGGAGTATTCATTTTTGAAATAGTAGACAATTGGCTCCGTATTTGTATAAACTCCAATTGTCAAAAATTCTTTATTGAAAATGCGTACCATCAAAGTATTGTATATCTTAATATCCCTCAGAATATCACTTTGAGCCTTTCCTGGTGAAATTTCATTGCCGATGACTTTGATTTCGGAATTTTTATAAACCCTTTTCAACTGCAAAATCTTATCCTCATCAGTCCAGACATCCCTTTCAGGTTCTATTTCACCTAACTTTTCGCGGAATAATCTTGCGTTGTGCAGCTTTTCTTGAACCTCTTTAAGCTCCCTTTCAAGGTTTTTCTCATCTTCCAAAAGTGAATTGATGAACGCTTCACTTCCATTGTTGAAGTTTTCATATATCTCAAGCACTTCCCTTGCCGTAAGGATTGAGCTGGTTTTGAAAAAATCCTTGGTGTGAGGCTTTACACGTATGCTTAACGGTTTAAGTTTTTCCTTTCTGGATTTGGTGTCAAAATCAAAGAACTCTTCTGCAAAGTCATT
>NZ_JBGVOG010000059.1:0-26244 GCF_045126245.1 Methanobrevibacter sp.
CAATGACTATTGAATACTTAAAAAAATAGTTAATTAAATTGAATGTTTAGCAATCAATAAATGTTTAAATGAATATGATTTGAATTATTCGGCTAGTGTGAAAAGTCCATTTCCCTAATCGCATCAAATACTCTTTTTGAATTTTCATGGTCGCGGAACTTGAAGAACTCTTCAACACGATTTTTGTAGGTGTCTTCCATTTCGCACTCATTCAAAACCAAAGCGATGATTTCATTTTTAATCTCTTCATGAGTTTTTGCAATTGGACCGAATCCCATTGTATCATACTTAAAGTAAGCTGAATCAACATCAAAATGATAATCCTTACTGTATTGATAGTATATGACCGGTTTGTCTATATATGCAAAGTCAAATGCGACTGAAGAATAATCAGTAATGAGCAGAGATGAATGATTGAATATTTCAGAATAGCTATCATCAATAAAGTCAACTTTATCATTTCTGTCAAACAGATGAATGAATTTATTTAAATTAGGATGCGGCTTGAATACCAAGGAGTAACCTTCAGAATCTAAAAATTCAATCAGTTCTTTGTCATTTAAAAGATTATTGAATGCATTGAAAAATTTGGTTTTGACAAAAACCTTATCCTCAAGGTTAATGTAATGTCTTCTCCAGGTAGGCATTACAACAATCTCCCTGTTGTCCTCCAATTTTTCCAGCCTATCGAATCTTGGGAAACCCAAAACATGAATGGAATCCTCAGGATATCCATAATTATATTCGATGAAGGATTTCTTTTCGGCCTCAGAAACTGTCAAGATAAAATCAATGTTTTTATCGTACTTGTTCAGCCAGGAGGATGTGTCATCCTTTGTAACACCATGCTGCAGGAATACTGTTTTTGACCTTACAAGACCTGCAAGATATGGGAAATTACCCCAAAACGGATAAATAATGTTATTGTCCGGCTGTGAAGAAATAATGACCTCTGCAAACAATGAAAGAAGCCTATGCCTCATGGATCTGAAAGGAACTTCAAAACCAATATCGGAAATCTTTTGATATTCGCTGCTCGGAGTTCCCAAACCCAACAACCTTCTGATTTTAAACATGCGGGAGCTTGAACGATACTTATTGGCCATGATTTCAACATCATTGACCTCATAATCAAATTTTGAAATGGCGAAATACTTGTCGATTTTATTGTCGTTTACATCAACCACATATTTAAACAGCTGGAAAGCATTGTCGTCTGCACTGTATGGCAAATCCAAAAATATCCAAATTTTCTTATCAATATACCATGGATAAACAATGAAATACAGCAGCCTGAGTATTACGCCTGTTCTCCAACCCTCTTCTCTATTAAGCAACATGTTCTTTAATGTTTTGAGTTCGTTTTTAAAGGTATCTGTAAATGTTCTCTTCAAAACGGAAATATGATTTCCCTCATCTATGACAAGATACTTTTCTGACAGCATATATCCTGATATTTTAGAGAGTCTTGAAGTATGGCCATATATCGGAATCATATCACGGCCATTGACTTTAAAAGCGATTGTCAATCCGACTTCAATTGGAATGGAAACCTCAAAGTGATGATTGAATCCATAATTGAAATTCAATGAGTAATTGTCCCTTTGAGGGAATTCGAGTTTATTGATTGGGATTTCCCTATCGCCATTTATTATAATTTTGATTTCAGGGTCAACTGTGAAATTTGTAATATAGCCCAATACATAGATTTCATCGTCTTGTATTTGGCAGATATCAATATTGACCTTGTCGAAATCAAGTTCTTCAATGTGATTGCAATCATCTTTGGAGCTGTCTTTATTTTCAGTCAAATACTCTACACCATATTTTTTCAAAAGCATGATATGCGCTTTCAAATGACCTGGAATCGATTTTTGAAACATTATGACATCAGTATCAATATACGATAAAATTTCTATTAACTTTGCATAAAGCTCAAATACTTCATCCCTGTTTAACAGATGACTGATACTTTTAATTTCAAAAATCCATTGCAAATCATACATTAATACATGCTGAATGAATTTTGGGACTTCATCATACTTCTCTAAGGCAAATCCAATAAGCTTTAAAAAATAATTGTCCACTCTTGTAGTATAATAGGATTTGCGGTTTGAAGAGGCTCCAATCAACGATTTTTGATGGTCATGTTTTCTGTAGTAGTAAGCGCATCCGTCTAAAAATCCAATATGAGGATTATCCAAAAGCATTTGATTAATCAGAAGAGGGTCTTCTGAAACCTTTAAGGATTCCTCGAATTTATAATTATTTAATTTGGAAACTCTAAAAAAGGATGATGCTCCTGAAAGCTGGATATACTCCGGATGATCTTCCAGATTTATGACCCGAGCCTTATCATATTTATAATTAAGAATATGTTCCCCTTTTCTTGCGCCGAAATAATAAATTGGCATGGAAACAATATCAACTTCATCATGCTTTTTAAATAAATCCAAAGCCTGACTAAAAGCATATTCGGTAATGTAATCATCACTATCTAAAAAATTTACAAATTCACCACTTATATGGCCCAAACCACGATTTCTGGAGTAAGCAGGACCGTAATTTTTATCGTTTCTTAAAAAGAGAATATTTTCTGGAAACTTTTCTTGATAATACTCAGCAACTAAGGAAGTATCGTCAGAACTTCCATCGTCAATTATAACAATTTGGATATTTCTTTTAAAATCCAGGCTTTGATTGATAATGGATTCAATTGCGCTAGAAATATAGCTTTCACTATTATGCGCAGCCATTACAACTGAAATTTTAAATCCCAAACTGTTACCTCCTTTAACATTCAATATGGCAAATAAGATTCATCTTCTTTTTATAGTAAATCTGTTTTTACGCTTGTTTCTAACAAATAACTTCTGAATAAACTCCAATCTATCATCAATAGTCAAATCCTTCAAAATATGATCTATCTTATCCAAATCCAAAGTTTCCTGACTATCAATCTCATAAATGAAAACATCACTTTTATAATCTTGGGAGTTTAATGAATCTTCAGCTCTGTGATATCCTAAAAAGTCTTTGATATAAAATACATTTTCCCGTTCTATTCTGGCGGGATTACCAACAACCAGATTATTTGAAAATATCCTGGCGTTGTGCGGAACGAATGAATAATTCTCCACTATTGAACCGGAACCTATTTTGACACCTCTAGAAATATATGCAAGATGTCCAATCCAGACATGGTCTCCAATGAAAACGCTTTTAGCATTATTAACTCTTTGTTTAGAATCATTATCATAAATAGGATGAATATCGGAAGTCCTTATGTTTACGCCACTGGAAATACTGCACTCCGCACCGATTATTACATTTTGATTCTCTTGAATGTTTATATTGATTGGGGAGCTCATATTGCATTCCCGTCCAATGAAAAAAGTTGATTCGTTATAGACAACAAGATTAAAAGAATATTGTGAATTCTGACTAGAGGATAAGTAAACAATAGAATTGTTGCCTAAAAATGAGAAATTTGCATTTACAATCTTGACATTGCCTTCACAGTACAATATGTTATTATATCCCTTGAAAGAGATAGTGGAATTGGAAATCTCAGGATTTCCCAAAACCTTATTTTTTTCTAAATTTTCAATATCGTTAATTGATTTGACGGATTCCATAAAATCATCTATTTTGAAGTGCTTCTAAAATGCTGTCTAATTTACCTTCTAGATTGTTTATTCTATTTTCAAGTTCTTTTGTTTCAGCAGTTGATGAAGAACCTTCTTTTTTAGCCACCAAGCATGCATCATACCAAGGTTTAGCTTCCTCTCTTGAGTCCACAGAGGCATGGAGAACATTCAAATTCACATATTTTGCCATGGCTTTTAGACCGTCTTCATAAAACCTGTAGCAATTAGGCATATCCCCGCCATGTTTAGGTCCGCTGGAAGGGACAACAATACAAACATGACCTCCAGGTTTTAGTACTCTTTCAATTTGAGACATGGTGAGCCAGAAAAATTCCAAATGTTCGAAAAATTGACCGGAAATGACAACATCATAAGAATTGTCCTCAACTTCAAACCAATTATAAATGTCTGTAACGACAATATCCACATTGTTTCCTGCTTGAATGTCCAAACCGGTGTAGTTCCAATTTCTTTCATCAAAAATATCAGAATAATTGTATTTTCCACTACCATCTAAAGATCCGACGTCCAAAATTTCCAATTTTTCGGCACTTGATAAATATGTATTTCTAAACCATTCCATTTTTGAATGTGAATTCTTATGCATAAAAAAACCTCCGTATTAATAATATTATTGTATTGAAAATATTTAAAAGTTTACAGTAATCTATATAAAATTTGATTAAAATGAGCTCTACCATAAGCAATAATAATTTTTTAAAAGAAAAATAATGCAATAAAATATATCTTAAAATTCCAATTCATTGAAAATATGATAAGTGGAATCTTAATTTGACTTCAATTTATCCAATTCCCTTTTTAAATTTTCAATACTTTCTTCCAAAAAGCGAATTTTCTCCTGTAACAAATGATTTTCCTTATTCAATTTTTGATTTTCAAGACTCAATCTGGAAAATTCAGAATCACTTTTAAGTAAATCATCAGCTATTTTCACAAGATTTGAGGATTTATTGGCAAATTTATCTATTTCACCACGATAAACTCGTTCAATGTCATATAAATCAGAATCATTTTTCATTTAATCACCTGGTATCCTTTACAATATTTTCTAAAATTTTTGGAAATTCAAACAAGACATTTTCAACTTGTTGGTTGTTGCCCACCATCTTGTTGACGGAATACAATGTCTTTTGGTTTAACATATTTAACTCTCGGGCAAGATTAACATAAGTTAACTTTGTATAGCTGTTTTTGACACCTTTTATTTTAGTATCGTTCAAAACAGCCATTGCCCAAATCCAGACATCATCCGCAGTAGGGCATAACTTTTTAAATAACTCTTCATCCAAAACAAGTTCATATAATGAATTTGGTGGGAAAAGGGTTCCTGCACCATTTGTTGAGAAATTTAAAAATGAAGGGGGCTCTTCATCAAAACTTAAGTCCCATTCCCCATATTCTGACATTAAATAATCATTAAAATGAATCTTTCTTATCCTATGCGCAATAATAAGGTCGGGATATTTTATATGTTCATCATATAATGTTTTCAGCCAATTTGTAGGATAGAACAAATCATCATCGGCCGTGACAATAATATCATCAGGATATTCCTCCAATGATGGAATAAGCTTTTTATAGGAAGATATATTATCACACCACTCAATGGACAAACCATTTTTCTTAAGGTTCAAAACATTTTCCGGAATGTCATCTTCACCATTAGGGAACTGGTCTTCAGCCAGCCATAATATCACTTTGTCCGGTTTCAAGTCCTGGTTCAATAGGGAATATAATGTATAATGCAGCTCATACATACGTTGAGGAAAAGAAGTTAAAGAGACAATCAACTGTGTATCTCTCTTAGTTTCAGTAATGCCGCAAGCATTGAAATTGCTTATTTTATCTTCAAAAACGGTTTTATCGACAAAATTCATAGGTTTGGCATATTTATTTACATTAATTTTAACTTCACCCTTATTTATGCCCTGAAGAACGAAATAAACCAATGGATTTAAATGGGATTTATACGCATCTTCATAAAAATCCCTATAGAAAATCACATCAAAACTTGAATACGGCTTTCTGCCTTCCTTATATCCCCAACAGATATAATGCAAAAGAGGATCCAAGTCAAAATCATAACCCTGATTTCGGATATAAAAATCTTTATTGAAAAGCTCCCAGTCCTTAATTAGCTTTAGGGCTCTAAATGTATCTTCATTGTTATAATCCCTGATGAACCTGTCGAATATGCGAAGCCCAATATTGAAATTTGCCAAATCATTTGCAAACTTATTAATTTTATCATCAATCATATACTTTCGGGAATTATCATTTACTGATTGTCTGAATTCATCAAGCTCGCTTCCTAATTTTCTATACGTACCTGGGAAATTGGAGTTTTTGAAAGTCAATCTTTTATTCAATAAATTTGAAAAAATGCTTGCTTCATAAAATCTTTTTTGACTGACCAAATCGGCAAGCAATTTGAAATCGGAAGTCAAATCATCCTTAAACTCTTTTAAAATGAATTCAGAAAATTTTAAAATTTCGAATCTTTCAAAAATTGTTAATTTGGATTTGATAAATAGATCGAACCAATAGTTTAGATGATAAATGAGTTTTTTTACAAGATTATTGTCCGGCTTAAAGAGATAATTCAATTCTACATATGTCTCCATGAGTCCCAACAGATAATCTTTACTTTCAGTTTCAATTGGACTTCCCCAAATGTCATCCTCTTTAGAGTATTCCAAAATACACTCATCAGTCAAAAGAATATTTCGTGATTTTAAAAGATATTCAGATAAAAAGACCAAATCGTCACAAGGAACATTTTCTGGAAACTTAAGATTATTTTCATCGATTATTGATTTTTTAAAAATTTTAGATGAAATGGCCGATGGGAA
The DNA here is from genome assembly GCF_045126245.1 of Methanobrevibacter sp. Taxonomy (GTDB): domain Archaea; phylum Methanobacteriota; class Methanobacteria; order Methanobacteriales; family Methanobacteriaceae; genus Methanocatella. Next base: position 6,524 of record NZ_JBGVOG010000059.1, read on the forward strand.
AGTGAAAACCTCATTGTTTTCTAAAAGGTTTCTGATAACCTTCTCACCATTCTGCAAATCAATGCTTTCCCATTTATTTTTCTTTTTATCATTACTGGCAGATACAAGCCAATTTCCGGAGACTATATCATAATTGCACTCAATTTTATCATACAATAATTTGAAAGCACCATCGTATAATTTATCCACATTTTCAAGGAAAATGATATAATCCGCAGCAGAATTGCAAACCCCAATATTTTTAAGTTCACCGGAATAATTGCGCTTCTTATTTACAAAAATAACTTTAACATTAGAATATTCCGCTGAATAGTCCCTCAAGGCTTTATTAAAGTTGATTAGAGAGGAATCAACTACAAAAATTAACTCAATATTATTAAATCCGATAGTTTGATGGTAGATTGAATCGAATATGTTCTGTGGAGAGTTTTTATAATCAGAAATTGGAACAACAACTGAAATCATGAAATTTGTTTCATCCATTTTAAAACCTCGATTAAGCGAATATCCTTGTTAATTTTTCAATATTAATATAAGAGTATATAATTAATAGTATTTAATTATTTAAATTGATTTCAATTTATTAGACAACCATTAATAATAATTTTAGCATGGAGTTATTCTGAAATTATTTAGTACAGATGAATATTGAACCAGAAGATTCTAATTTGTAAGAATTGAAATCAAAGCCTGATCTTACAATATCAGTATTTTCAAGTTCAATAACATCAAAACCACAGGAAACTAACCTATCTTTAAAATCCAAACCATACTTTCTAAAAGGTGCTTTTCCACCCTGATTTGAATCAAGAGAATTAATCTCCTCTTCAATGGTATTAGGCTCATTTGAATACGGAACAGCAGTTATACAAATGCCGTCAGGCTTAAGGACACGATATAATTCCTTCATGACCCCAATATCATTTGGGACATTCTGTAAAACGTGACTATTGTAAATAATGTCAAAAGCGTCATTTTCCCATGGTAAGTTTTCCAAATCAGTTTCTTTAGTTAAACCCATATCTTTTGACTCATAATCCCTGACATCACTATCTACAGGGAAATAATCAATATTGGACAAATTGCTGAAATACTTATAAAAAACTGTATCCGGCATGAGATGCAATAACTTGACTTGTTTTCTGTTGATTAATTCCTGATAATTATTTTGTAACAATAGATATGTTAGCCTATGCCTTTCCAAAGACCCGCAATTAGGGCATTTAGCATTTTCCCGAAGATGTTCGCCAAATGGTTCAAAAACACTTATTTTACCACAAATCGGACAGAAACTTCTTTCAATAATATTATCCTTATTGGCATATTCAGTTAAATCCCAATTTTGGAATTTGAGTATTTCATTATTCCGTTTTAATTTTCTGATTTCAGAATTGATTTCATTATCGTATGAATCAAAATATTCATTTCTTTGAATAATCTCAACCAGCTGGCTTAGTTTGGTTGGATAATAATCTGAAGTATAATGGGAAGGGTCAAATCCAAACTCATGATTTTTATCCAAAAGGGTATTCCTGTCAAATGACAGAACATCAACATCATAATTTTCAAGCAGATAAGTCTCCAACAAATCTCGAATATGATTCTGCTCAAGAGCCCTTTTCAAAAATGGTTCATGTATGACAATGTTTCCATTTGATTCCTCATATCTATAAGCCAAACGAGCGCAATTAAGAATTACTTTGGTATCCGCACAGTATTCATTAAGGAAATCAAAAAAGGAATCACAAGCGTTTTTCCATAAGGAAATGAATTCGTCCACATTATCAAGAACGTTTATTTTTTTAGTAATCTCCAAAGTGTTATACAATTCAGTTCTGCGCAATCTGGCCGTATTTGAAACATAGGATCCGTTATCTAAAAGCAATAAATTAGCCAAATCAAAATAGGTATCCATAAGAATGTATTCAAGATTGGAGGTCTTTAAAAAATCCAGATATTTTTTTGAAAAGTCGTTTTCAACGCAGGTATTGTCAAAAGGTTTTTCGGCAGTTAAAAGATCCATATCAAAATCGACTGGTTTTGACATCAGACTTATAAGAGATCCTCCTTCTACGGAAAAATTGATATGCATAAACTTTTTATAATCCGGTGTGAAATCACTGTTAAAAATTATCCTGGAACAACATGATCCCATTGCGGAAAATTCCTTTAAACTCATATAATAACTCCTAATAACATTTATATTCAGTTGCCCTCAAATTATTTCAATTTATTAATCATTCTAAGAGGTTTGGTTACTTTCCAACTGTTTGATGATTCAAACTCCTGTTTTTCTAATTTTAACTTATTATTTTCAGTCAATAACTTTTCTATTTTCAAATCCAAATCATTTTTTTCAGCCAGTAAATTATCAATGACTTTTTGTTGCTCTTCACCTTTAATGCGCAAGCTTTCACAGTCATCTTGAAGATTGCTGAATTCATGATTGACTTTAGTTAATGATTCGATTATCTTTTCATCACTTGAACGTGCCTTTCTGGCTTTTTCCAAATCATCCCTAAGCTTCCTATTATCCCTCTGAAGATTGTTGATTGATGATTCCATTGAAATTATGTAATCTTTTAAGAATTCAAATCCATCCTCTTTAGTTTCCACAACGGACTGTTGGGATTTATTTTTTAAAGCTTGAATTTCATTGTTCAAATCAGCAATCAGCTTACTTTTATCGTCCAATAATCTTTTAGAGTCCGTATCGATATTACCATATTCAAGGTGGCTATCCTGATAATAATAATATTCAAAATGGTTCTCATAAGTAAGGACATCCGCAAAAAACCTGTAATTTTTACCGGGAATCCTTTTTATTTGGTCATTGGTAAACTGCATGTTTTGGAAATCAGATTTAAGCAATTGATAGAACTCTTCCTTGTTGGACTCACCTATTTTATTTAATCTTCCCTGAAGCTCATTTAATTTAAATCTGATAAAATCTGACTCAAATTCATCATAAAATCCATTGTCAATCAAATATTCCTTAATTTCATCCATGATGTCCAGCAGAACAAAACTCTTTTTAGACAAGCCTATCCTATTTTGAAGTGAAGGCTGATTGATTCTCAAATAATTGTATAGTATATATGGGCAGTATGAAATCTTTTCAGCCGCAAGCATAGATTTTATATGGAACTGAACATCATTGAAAATCAAATGATTTGTAAACTGGAGGTCATTATCTTTTAAAAATGAAGTCCTGTATAATTTGGACCATATCACAAGATATCCATTCATCACAAAATTCTTTCTATAGCGATAATTAAAAGTGAAATAATTGTGGTTTTTGATATTGTCGTCTCTTATGTAAATCCTTTCTTTTAATTTATTGTCCTGTTGATGTTCAACTGAATTAAACAATACCATATCTGATCCGTTTGAAACCGCATTATCATACAATCTTTCCAAAGCATCCAATTCAAGCCAGTCATCAGAATCAACAAAAGCTACAAAATCTCCATTTACAATTTTCAAACCGTTGTTTCGTGCAATGGCTGCTCCAGAATTTACTTGTGATATGATTTTGAAACGCTCATCTTTTAATTTGTATTCATTCAAAATTTCAAGAGAACCGTCTGAAGAGCCATCATCAACACAGATTATCTCAATTTCCTTTAATGTCTGGTTTGCAATGCTGTCCAAACATTTTTTCAGAAATTTCTCATTATTGTATACAGGGACGATTACTGATACCTTAATTGGATTGTCACTTTTAGGATAATATCTTGACTGCAATTTTGAAGCGTTTGATGCCGCAATATCAAAATTGCCATTGCTAATTTCTCTAAAAACATCTTCAAATCCTTTAGGTATTTTAGTTGCCTTATAAGAATTGCTAAATAAATGGGAATACCTTTTGAAAATATCTTCAATTTCAAAAGTGGATACTTTGGATTTTAACAGATGCTCTTTAAACCAATATCTCAGTTTACCGCTCAACAGATACTTGTAAAACAATTTTTCTTTGGAGAAACGTTTGCTGATCTCATGCATCAATTCATATGCCTTGATTCGACCATATAAATTATTTTTATTTTTAACATATGTAATTGACTTGTCATCAATCTCAGACCTTTCATTATTGTAATTAACAATTATGTCATTTATAAAAACGATTTTACGCGCATTCAAAAAGGATTCAAATAAAAAAACTGAATCCTGAGCAACAATATCCTCAGGAAATGTTATATTATTGGTTGATATAAGGTCTTTTGTGAAAATCTTTCCCCAGACATTTGCATTTCCCAAAATTGTCGGATTTTTTTCCAAATTTGTCACAACTAGCTTGAAATCAGGATCACTGACCATTTCCACTGCATTTTCATGCCCATTAGAATCATCAGGAGAAGTTAAAGTTGCCGTCCATCCGGCATAATTTATATCCCTAATTCCATCAGTATTAACCTTAGTGAAACTTCCGCAAACAATATCCGCATCCTCATCGACTATTGACTCATAAAGCACTTCGCATGCATTTTCCTCGAGCCAATCATCAGAGTCCAGAAACATGATATACTCTGCAGTTGCATGTTCCAAACCTACATTTCTTGGCTTTCCAGGAAATCCGCTGCCTTCATCGAAGAATATCCCCTTAAAATTATCATATCTATCGGCATATTCCCTAATGATATCTGCACTGCCGTCTGTGGATTTGTCATCTATCAGGATAACCTCAAGATTGTCCACACCAAATGACTGTGAAACAATTGAATCCAACGTATTTCTAAGATAATCTTCAACATTGTAAACCGGCACAATTATACTAATTTTATAACCCATAATCATCAACTACACTAATACTAATCGCATTTTCCATCTCGAAAATGAAATTAATAATCCACTCCATTTCGCTTTTTAAATATCACTCCAATGATACATTATTTAGTGCAAATAAATATTGTATCTGTAGTTAATCTTAATAAATTTATATCAACTTTAAAATGGACAAGATCATCTGTTTTTACTTCCTGAACATTAAAACCAACAGATTCCAATCTGTCTCTGAAATCCATTCCGTATTTTCTTAAATGGTCCCTTTGACCGTAATATTTTAATCTCAATTCTGGGGTGTTATACTCTTCTTTTTCCAAAGTTTCCTCCAAATAAGGAAATTGAGGAATCATTATTATGCAAACCCCATCTGGCTTAAGAACCCTATACAGCTCTCCCATTGCCTTGATATCATCAGGCACATGCTCCAGTACATGGCAGTTATAGATAACGTCAAACTCATCGTCGTCGTAAGGGATGTCTTCCATGTTAACAAGGTCCCTTAAAAGAATGTTTTTTGCATCATATTTTACTGGATTAATGTCTACCGGAAAATAATCAATATTGGAATGTTTCTTAAAGAAATCATAAAACATGTCTTCTGGAGCAAAATGCAGAAGTTTAATGTTTTTATTGGTTAACAAATCCCAATACTTATTTAAAAATAAAAAGAACACCAATCTATGACGTTCCAATGATCCGCAATTTGGACATTGAGCATAATATCTTGGAGTTTTACCAAATTTAACTGAATTAAAAATGGAAAGCTCGCCACATATCGGGCAAAAGTGATACTTCTTAAAATCCAACTTGGATTCCTTTAGTAATAACTGTTTAATTAAATTTATTTCATATATTAAAGAATTATTCTGATTTTTCAAATCAATGAATTTCTCTACCAAATCCGTGTCTTTTTCCAATTGCAATTGAATCACCGCATATTTAATAATTAAATTTATCTGAAAAAAGATTTGATAATTTAAATCTTCTCATTTATATTAAAGTTAGTTTATATTATTAATTATAAATAAAACTTTCCCAATTAGAATATGAAATTCAAAATAAACCATCAAATAATGCCAAAACATAGATTATATTAAGTAAAAAAATTGTTTTTTAATGGTTATTACCTAAATTTTAAATACTGAATATGTTAATATATATAATATTAGATAAGTTTTTATGCTATATTACATAAAATTATTTTAAAATTAACGATGATAGGGATTTTATGAATTTAATTAAAAAAAATGAATTTTTTTTATTGACTGAAATAGTTAAAAAAAATTTTTCTGCAAAATATAAAGACTCCGTATTAGGAATTTTTTGGAGTGTACTGCAACCGTTATGTATGGCGATAATATTTACCGTAGTATTTTCAACATTGTTTTCCAGATCAATTGAATACTATCCGGTTTATCTGTTATGCGGTAAGGCGATGTTTGACTTTTTTTCAGCTTCGACCAATCTCTGCATAAATGCTATTAGAGGAAACAAAAGCATCTTACTTCAAACATCAGCCCCAAAACACATTTTTATCATTGGTGCAGTAATATCTGAATTTTTGAATTTTATAATTGATTCAGCTCTTGTAATTGCAGTAATATTTGTATTGGGAGCACCATTTTATCCTCAAACAATGCCTCTTTCAATAATTCCTGTAATTTCAGCATTTATATTATGCATTGGACTAGGATTAATGTTATCAATATGTGAGGTCTATTATTCAGATACAGCATATTTATGGAGAGTGTTAAGACAAGTACTCTTTTATTCATGTGCAATATTTTATCCTATGGAAATGGTTCCGAATCCATACTACCAATACCTAATTTTAAATCCTGTATTTTGGTTAGTGAATCAATTTAGGTCATTGTTCATTTATGGAACAGTACCAAGCACACTTTACATGGCAAACTCACTGTTACTTTCAACAATAATATTTGTATTTGGATTAATCGTATTTAAGAAATATAATCCGAAAATTGCATTAAAATTCTAGAGGGTTAAAATGAATCAGAAAGACAAAACTTTAAAATTTAAAAGAACCGTGGATAACACACAAAAAGAAGATCCTCAAAAAGAAAAGATTATAAAAAAATTGATGGAAAAATTTGACATAACCGCAGAAGAAGCTGAAAAAATTTTAATTAAATTGGAACAAAATCAACAAAATCCCTCTAATGATAACAACTCAAAAAAACAGGATGATGTAAAAAAACCACAGAATGCAAATTCCAAGCTAAAAGCAAAGGAATCTGTGCAATCAAAAAATACAACTGCCAATACCAATTCCGGCAAAAATAAAAAGTCAAACATTAAACTGCAAAGTCGGGAAAATGTTGAAGTAATAACCCCTCAACACCAATTAAACAAAGAAGGTTCTGAAAAGATTGCTGAAGAGGTAAAAGATAAAAAACCAGTGAAGAAACAACCAGCTGCAAACAATACAAAACCACAAAAACAACCAGACAAAGATAAACCTAAATCAAAAGATAAAAAAGGAATCAGCAGGATAATGAACAAACTATCCATTAAAGAGCCTGAGCTGCCAGCTTCAGATAGTATAACCCCGCAAAAGCAACCAACCCAAGATGACGCTAAAGTCAGCGAAAAACCTGCACAAAAACCAGTAGATGACACTAAAGTCAGCGAAAAACCCGCACAAAAACCTGCTGAAAACACTGAAAAAGTTATCGGCGAATCAAAAGACAAAAAACCTGAAGAAAAACCACAAAATGTAGATGATATCTTAACTGGAATCATCCCAGACTATCAGCAGCAGGTATCAATCGAACTAGAACATGTTGATTTAACCTTTAACGTTGAAACAGAAAAAGTTGAAACCATTAAAGAAAAATTCATTAATGGCGTCAAAAGGAAAAAGAACAAAAAACTAAGGATTCATGCATTAAACGATGTTAGCTTTAAAATATATCAGGGAGAGAAAATTGGAATAATAGGATACAACGGTGCTGGAAAATCAACATTGCTGAAAGTGGTTTCCGGAATATATCAACCGGATTCAGGTAAAGTTAACGTTAATGGAATGATTTCACCATTGCTTTCATTAGGTGCGGGATTTGACAGAAACTACTCCGGAAGAAAAAACATCATTTTGAACGGTGCCGTTCTAGGTTATGACAAAGCATTTTTAGAAAGTAAAATGGATGAAATTATTGAATTTACAGAGCTTGGAGAATATATTGATCTTCCAATCAAAAATTATTCCTCCGGGATGCTTGCAAAGCTCGGTTTTGCAATTGCTACAATAGTAGAACCAGACATATTAATCATTGATGAAATATTAAGTGTTGGAGACATTACCTTCAAGAAAAAAAGTAGAGATAAACTAAGATCACTTATAGATACTGGAACTACACTGCTTCTCGTTTCACATTCAATACCTCAAATAAGGGAATTATGTGATAAGGCCATTTGGATAGAAAATGGTAAAGTTATGGAAATCGGAGAAGTGAATAAGGTCTGTGATAACTATATTAAAAACGCTGAAAAGGCAAGCAATGAGCAACTTGCAAATATCCAATTCAGATAATTTAACTGCATAATTTATAAATATTACTTGGAGTCCAAAAAATGTCAAATAAAGAATTTTTAACAGAGGAAATGTTCAAAAAACTCGGTGAAGATGACAAATATTTCACAAAGGAACGCTGGGCGCATTATGAAGAAATATTAAAATATTTGAAAATGCTTGATGGAATAATGGAAATTGACAACATATTGGAAATAGGACCATATAAAGCGCCATTCATTGTTGGTTCCGATATCATGGACATAAAGAGATATGATTATCCTATCCAAATAAACGAATTTATAGAACATAACTGCAGCAAAACACCACTGCCTATTGAAGACAAAAAATATGACCTTGTTATCGCATCACAGGTGCTGGAACATTTAGGAATTTACGGCGAGCAGGTAAAAGTCTTCGATGAACTTGAAAGGATTTGCAATATGGCAATCATCACACTGCCTTACGACTGGAATGTTCCAAACTTCAGACACCATCACAGAATAGATGAATTCGTCTTTGATACCTGGGCATCCAATCGAGAATATATCTATGAAGAAATAAGCGGTGAGGATAAGGACCATCGCAGAATATTAAGGATATACAAATTCGAATAAACCCTAAACAATTAGAGATAATTCTAATTTAAATTAAAAAAAGAAAAAAAGTTAAAGGAGAGATTGAATCTCCTTTATATTTTAACTATGCTTCTTGTTTCGGTTGTTGCTGTGTATTTGTTGTTTCCAGAATACGAGCTGACAACAACATATACGTTCGGAACTTTGTCTGCCAGGGACACTTTTGCCTGGCCGTTGGAATCTGTTTTTAAGGTATTTCTCACATTGTTTACAACAACGCTGACAGTACCGCCGACAATTGGCTTGTCTGTTTCGGTGTTTATTAAAGTGGCAACGACTTCATCGCTTTCCTTGTTGTATTCGGCTGAAATGCATGAAATTACTTTGTTTTCGACCGGAGTGATTGTTCTTCCTGTTGCAAAGTATTTGGTGTTTCCTGCATATGATGCGTATGCTGTGAAAGTGGTTGGATCCACATTTCCGAGTGAAAGTCTTGCCTGGCCGTTTTTATCGGTTACTATAATGTTTTTAACGTTGTTGAGGAAGATACCTACTGTTCCGCCGTATACTCCTTTTCCTGTTGCTCCATTAATTAATGTGGCTACAACCTCGTTGGTTTGGCTGTCATAGTATAGGTCAAAGCTTGTTGTGATTTTGTTTACAAGTGCGTTGAATGTTGCTTTTGCAGGGTTGTATTTTGTGTTTCCGTTGTAGGTTACTGTTGTTTCGTAGTTTCCTGGGTTCAATCCTGAAATGGTTACTTTAGCTTGACCGTTTGAATCTGTTTTTGCACTGTATGATTTGCCGTTGAATTTAAATCCGACAGTAGCGCCGACAATTCCTTTACCTGTTGCATAGTTGATTAAATTAGCAACTAAATTGACATCACTACCGTATTCAACGGAAATGTCTTCGACTATGAAGAATCCGTCAGTCTTAACATCAATGTCAATGCTTGTGCTTGACGGACTTCCGCCGTTGCCGTCAAATGATACAACAGCAGTGTATGGTCCAGGGGCCAGATCTCTTGTAGAAACAATAGCTTGACCGTTTGAATCTGTTTTGACAGTGTAATTTACATCACCGAAGCTTACAAGAAGCTCAGCACCATTGATTCCATTGCCTGTAGCATTATTAACCAAAGTAGCTGTTAGGATACCATCCTTGTAGACTGCTGAAACTTTGGTGTCCACATCAATGATGACATCCATACTTGCATCAGCAGGATTATACCTTGAATCGCCAACAAATGAAACGCTAGCCGGATAAACGTTTGGAGCGAAACCAGCTGTTGAAACACTTACTTGACCGTTAGAGTTGGTTTTAAGAGTATATGATGCACCGTTGAGTTCAACATTAACGTCAACACCACTGACAGGTTCGCCATTGATATCATTGGTTAAAGTAGTGATGAATTGTTTAGCGTCAGCATCATAAGCCACATCAAGACTGGTATTTGCTTTGACTGGAACGCTTAAGCTTGTGGATGTAGGATTGTACTTGGAGTTACCTCCATATGAAATGACAGCATCGTAGGTTCCTAATGGGAAATCCGCAACGGAAAGTCTGGCCTGACCACTGTTGTCTGTGCTGACTTTATAGGTAACCTTGTTGATTTTGATGGTTACTGTAGCGCCTAAAATAGGTTGGATTGTAACTTCGTTGATTAATGTGGCGATTACTTCCATAGTGTCTGCATCGTAATTCGCTGAAATGATTGTTGCTATTTTTACAGTGAAAGTAGTGCTTGCACTTGATGCAGTGTACTTGCTGTTTCCTTCATAATCAACATCTGCTGTGTAAGTGCCGTAAGCCCAGTCTTTGGTGGAAATTTTAGCTTGACCTAGTGAATTTGTTTTGGCTATGTAATCTGTACCGTTAACGTCGAAAATTATATTTCCGCCTACAATAGCCTGGCCTGTTGCATTATCAGTTAAAGTAGCAATTATTTGATTAGTGTTAGCGTTGTAAACTGCTGAAAGACAGGTGGCTGTTTGTAGTGGGACTTTTACTGATGTTTGTGAAGGAGTGTATTTTATGGTGCCTTTATATGTAACAGTTGCAGTATAAGTTCCCGGAGCAAGGTCTGCTGTGGAAACCCTGAATTGACCTTTTGCATCTGTTTTACCTTTGTAAGTTATACCCGCGAGTTTGACTATGATGTTTCCTCTTGCAAGAGTTTTTCCTGTGTCATTGTCTATCAATGTGACGACTACTTCTTCTGCAGCATCATTATAAACCGCTAAAAGAGCGGTGTTCACTCTGTTTGTGAAGTTGATTGTTGTAGTGGATGGATTATACTTGACATTACCATTATAGGTTGCTGTAGCTGTGTTTTCACCTAAACCTAAGTTAAGTGTAATAAGTTTAGCCTGACCGTTCAAGTCAGTTTTGACATTATATGATTTTGTTTTGATTGTGAATACAACATTAGCGCCTTTAACAGAATCACCAGTAGCATTATTTGTTAAAGTAGCAACTAACTTTCTGGCCGCACTATTATAAACTAATGAAATTGTTGTATCTGCCTTAACAAAGACTTCTACACTTGCTTCGGCAGGATTGTATGTGGAACTGCCTCCATAATATACCGCAATGGTGTTAGTGCCCGGAGCCAAACCAGTGACGGGAACGGTAGCCTGACCATTTGAATTGGTTTTAACAGTATAATTCTTACCACTGAAACTTACAGTAAGATCAGCGCCTCCGATAGCCTGACCAGTGACATTGTCAATTAAAGTAGCGGTCAAAATACCATCATCATAAACCGCTGAAAGGACTACATTGTCTTTAATGAAAACATCTGCAGTAGTACTGGATGCTTTATATCCAACATCTCCTTCAAAGGAAATGGTAGCTGTGTAAGTGCCCGGAGCCAAATCGGCAACGGAAACTTTTGCCTGACCGTTAGCATCGGTTTTAGCGGAACGGCTTTCACCAGCAATAGTGAAAACCAAATCATTGCCTTCACCAAGAGCCTGACCGGTGACATTATTAATCAAAGTAGCAGTCAACTCTCTTGCATCAACGTCATAAACTGCATCGATACTTGTAGGAATGTTAGTTACAGCAATATTTGCACTGGTGCTCGCTTCTTTATACATTGTATTACCATTGAATGAAATAATGGCTGTGTAATTTCCTGGAGCCAAATCGGCAGTGGAAACTTTTGCCTGACCGGCAGAATCAGTTTTAACAGTGCTGGTCTTGCCATCAATATTGAATACTACATCAGCACCAGCAATAGGAATGCCGGCAGCATCATCAAATAAACCTGCAGTTAACTCACCGTTTTCATCACCATAATCAACTGTGACATCCTGAGAAATTAATTTTGAATCAAATTTGTTTATTGTAACTTTTATTGATTTTTTTGAAGATGCATAAATGTCGCTTCCCGCATATGAGATAACAGCAGTGTATGTGCCCGGATTTAAACCGTTTGTGGATAAGGAAGCTTCACCATACTCATCGGTTGTTAAAATTTCTTTTATATTACCTACACTTATCTCAACATTGACATCGCACATAGCGGTACCATAAGCATCTTTTAAAGCAGCGACAATCATCTCATCACTATTGTAATCGGCAACAACATCAGATGAGGTTATTGCAGTTGAAATTTTTGTGTAAGTTTGGCCATCACCTGTATATATATTATCTTTATTTGAAGATGGTGCTATATAAAGCCATACTGTTGAATCTGAGCTTTTAGCACCAATGAATACATTGTTAGTAAATTGAAGACCTCCTGCATTATTAGCTATAGCCAAACCTCTTGAAGCGGTGTTGCCTTTAAATATGTTGGAGTTTATGGTTGTAGATGTTTTGTCGTTTTTGATTGCTCCACCATATTTTTTCGCATTGTTGGAAGTGAATGTGTTTCCTGAAATGACAGCACTATTACCATTAATATACAATGCCCCACCATCATATTCATTAGCAGAATTATCGGAAATTATATTGTTTTTGATTGTAGCACTTGCACCGGCAATAGTGATTGCTCCACCATAATTTTTCGCATCGTTGCTTTTGATGTTGTTGTTACTTATTGTAGCACTTGCACCTTCAATGTAAATCGCTCCACCGTTTAAGCCTGAATGGCAATTGCTGATGTAGTTGTTGAGTATTTTGTTTGAATCACCTACAAAATAAATCGCTCCACCGTATGTGGAAGCACTGCATTCTTCAATTACATTAAATGAAATCTCGTTGGATTTTCCATTAAGGTTTATTGCTCCACCAGGTCCTGTGGCCTCATTGTTTGTGAATATATTTTGTGTATATTTGGCCATTTCACTGTCTGAAGATAACGCTCCTCCATGTGTTGCCTTATTGTTTTTGAAGGTGTTGTTTGCAATTTCACTTACACTTGCAGTTGATTTAATTGAAAGCCTCATTGCTCCACCAGTATCAGTAGCAGTATTTTCATCGAATATATTGTTTATGACTGTGTAACCTCCAGCATAGTAAAGGTTGACTGCACCCCCATTTTTACCGGTATTTTTGGTAAATGTGTTGTTAGCAATTAACTGGTTGGAGGCTTCATTAATAGACAAAGCACCACCGTCATTTTGTTGAGCTTTGTTGCTTGTGAATACATTGTTTAATATTTCATTATCCGAACCGGATATGAAAACTGCTCCTCCAAGTCCTGTATTAGCTTTATTGTTTGTAAATTTGTTATTTACTATTGAATTTTCTTTACTTTCACTGTAAATGGCTCCACCACCACTTTCAGCAGTGTTATCACTGAATTCACAATATAATATGGTTGTGCCGGCCACTAATTTTGAATTATATTCTTTGTTCATGAAGATTGCACCTCCATAACCACCCTTGTTGCTTGTAAAGGTACAGTTTTCAATAAGTGTGTTTGAAGCACGAATAAGGAGTGCGCCCCCACCATTATTATTTGGGTTTCCATTTACAAAGTTAATATTTCTCAAAACGACATTGTCAGCATCTATGTGAAACATTCTAGCGGAATTCTTACCGTCCAATGTGTGCCCATTACCGTCAATAGTAATCTGTTTTCCAATTTTGATTCCATCAAATGTGACACCGCTGTCATAAGCGTAGTCGTCGTATAAGATAAGAGTTGAACCCTCATCAGCAGAATTGATTGCATTTCTTAAATCCGAGAAAGTTTTTGAGTTACTTTCCCCAGTTGGATTATTCTGATTTCCGTCATTGCTACTTATAGGAGTATTTACACCAGTTCCATCATTTCCTGTTGAATTTAGGGTGTAATATCCATCTGCTGTACCGCTATCATCTGTTAACATTAATCCGTCAGAATCAGATGCGGAAACAAATGACAATGATACAAAAAAGATTAACAGCAATAAAGAAATAACTTTTATTTGCCTTTTCATTTTTTCCACCTAAAACTTTTTTTCAAATCAGTTTGTATGATTTGAAACAATATTCTATGTTATTAGTTATGTAATATTTAACATATAAATGCGATTATTTGACTTTAAAAATAAGTTTTCAAGCATGTTTAAATTTTATTTGGTAAATTGAGTTTGAATGGCAAAATATTTTTGTAGTGATTTAACACTGTTCATTAGTTAAACCATTTTCAAACCATATTATCATTTCAATAAATTATTTTTCATTGATTTTTGTTTAATATAAATTTATTCATCTTTTATTTTACAATTAGAGTTTGTTTATTGAAAGAGACAAGAAACCAGTTATAGATATATTTTAATATAATAATCCGTATAATTTAAATTATGGCAAATCAAGTAGAAAACTCAACTTTATCTAAAATTCAAAGATTTAATTACAAGGATTTAATAATATTTTTAATACCTGTAATAATTTTTTCATTTTATCTTTATATTTATAATCCAGGTATTTTAACTTTTGATTCATTTAATCAATTGCACCAGATAGCTACCGGAGAATATACCAATTGGCATCCGTTTTTCCACACATTTATTGAAATGATCCTTCTTAAAATTTATGCCAGCCCGGTAATTATTGGAATTGCCCAAATATTAACTTTTTCAATAATCTGGATGTTTATCTGCAACTATTTCAGAAAAGATTATGTAAACACCAATTTGAAAAGCATAACAGAAGACAGACAATTCATTCTGCAAGTTATAGTAACATTAATCATCTCAGCGATTCCGATTAATGCAATATATGCAATTACACTATGGAAAGATATATTTTTCGGTTATTTCCTTTTGCTTTTATGTTTTTTAATTAAAGTATTGGTGGATGAAAAGGGCGATGTAAGTTTAAAATTCATTATACTTTTATCTGCCGTAATGGCAGTCGTATCCCAAATCAGGCCAAACGGTATTTACATCATATTGCCGTTGATAATTGTTTTTGCGTATTACTTATATAAAAATAACAATTCAGAAAACTTTTTCATTAAAATGCCTGTTTTAGCCATAATATTTATTTTACTGATAGCATCATTGAATATAGTTTATGATGTTGAAGATACTCAAAAGGATGCGGTATTTGCAAAAACCACACATATGCTTGCCAATTATGACCTGCATCATATGTTAAGTGCTGAAGATAGTGCCAAATTACATGAAATGATTAATGAAACAACTATAAAAGAAAATTATAATAGCTTTTTCACGGATCCTATACGGAACACAGCAAACCAGGATGTTTATGACAGCAACAAGGCAACATATCTTGGAATGGCAGTATCATATTCCCTGAAAAATCCAGTCCATTTCATAAAATACATGTTGGGCTCTTCGGAAATAACTTGGGACATTACAAGAGACAGTTATTGGCAGGGAAAACCTTACTATCTGTATGAGGATGGTGCTCGCCTTGAAAATACTAAAGATAATTACTTCAAAGCATTTCATACTTCACAAGCGGCAAGTTTTGAGGACGTGACCTGCGCTAATGAAGGTAGTGCACAATATAATCTAGTCAATTCCTTTGTTTATAATGCCCGAACAAATATCGTATTGGACACAATATTCAACAGCCCTGCATTATACATGTACTTGGCATTTCTGGCAATGGCTGGAATATATATTTTAACCAGATCCAAGGACATTCTTCTGGTTTATCTGCCGAATCTGCTGAATATCCTGGTTGTTTTTGTTTCAATTCCTGTTCAGGATAACAGATACCTATATCCAAACTTACTGGTATTTTATCTGTTAATAATTATCTTAATTGGAATTTTAACCGGCCGTACATCTCAAAATAACAACAGCCCTACAAATGCAGCTCCAATTAGTGAAGCAGAAACTAATATTTATGACGCCATAGAACAAGAGTTAGAAAGAGCTGAAACTCCTGAAGAAATGGAAGCAAGAATTAGGGCCAAAGTGCTAAGAGAACTTGAAGAGGAAAACAGAAAATAATTAAAATGTGTTTTAAATTGTGTCAACAACACGATTTAAAACTTCTTTTTATTGAAAAAACGCCTACCCTCATCACCAATATAAAATCTATTATAATCCCTGCAACTGATTACAGATTGAATATACTCAATCTTCTCATCAACATCATTAATAGAATTTAGTTTGCATTCAATTTCATCAAAACTTAAAATTTCCCCTTGACTTTTATAAATCCAGTCTGTTCCTTCATAATCAAGAGAATTTTCAGTCTGCTCATCAGTATAGTAATGGACACTGGAACCTTCAAAAAGAACATTATCCCTAATTTTTCGAGCGGGAACCCCGCCCCAAAGTGAATTTGATTTAATTTTTTTGTTGGAAACTAAAGATTTAGCTCCAATAATACTGCCTGAACCTACTTGGGTTCCTTTAAGAATTAAAGCATCCTGGCCTATCCACACATGATCTCCCAAATAGATACTTTTACTAAGATTAATTCTTTTTAGGGAGTCAGTATCATAAATCAAGTGAGGATCTGCAATTCTCATCCAAATTCCAAATGAAAACAGCCCCTCTTTTCCTATAAAAATATTCTTTTGCTCGGAAATGGAAAAATTCAATAAACCATTTAAATAACAATTTTCACCTATGTAAAATACAGAATTGTTATAAATAGATATATTCAAATAATAATCATTCCTATTTGATGAAAGATAAATTATTGAATTGTCTGCCTTAAAATCCAAAATTGAATTGCGCAAATTCACATTCCCATCACAGATTAACCGATTGTTGCTTCCCCTAAAAATAATGCGGGTATTTTTCAAATTCGGATTAGATCCTATTATTTTATTGTTCCTTTCATCAGTTTTTACAACGTCCATAATACCACAATTAATTAAAACATTGAATTGTTAAGTGTTAAGTAAAATAATTTGTATAACTAATATTATTTATTAATTTCCCCCAAATTTAACAAATAATTTTTATATCATGTAATTAATAGTTAATATTAAACTTTTTAATCAAAAACAGGTCATTTAAATGTATAAATTATCAGTTATCGTTCCAGTTTATAATGTTGAAGGCTATCTTGAAGAATGTCTTGACAGCATCTGCAGACAAACATTGACAGATATTGAAATAATCTGTATTGATGACGGGTCAACTGATAACTCATTGAATATATTAAATGAATATGCTAAAAAGGATTCCAGAATTAAAATAATCTCTAAAGAAAATGGAGGCCAGGCAACTGCGCGAAATTTGGGAATTAAGCAGGCACAAGGAGAATATGTTGCTTTTGTAGACAGCGATGACTTTATCGAAGAGGAAATGTTTGAAAAGTTATACGCAAAATCTAAAGAAAACGACCTGGACATTGCAATGTGCAAAATCGCAACATATGACAACCAAACCGGCGAGACCAAAGACAATGTCTGGTACTACATGATGGGAGTATTCAGGGATTTTGAAAAGGATATCTTTACACATAAGGACACCAAAGAGTTCACATGCAATATTGCGGTTACCCCATACAATAAAATATACAAAAACTCACTTCTAAAAGACAACAACATCCTATTTCCGGAAGGTTTTATTTTTGAAGATGAAAAATTCTTTTTTGACGTTTACTTAAGGGCAAAAAAAGTATCATTGATAGACGAATTCCTATATTACTACAGAGTAAACAGGAAAGGTTCCACAGTCGACATTTCAAAGGAAAGCGACTATTCGGATATCGTGCCCATCTCCAAACAGATCCGTGAAACATTCAGGGAAACCGGAAATTATGAAGACTATAAAATTTTGCTTGTTAACCGTTTTATTCACCTGCAGCTTGCAAGATTTACTGAAACCTCACCCAAATATCAGGAAAAATTCTTTAACTTGATAAAGGAAGATTTGAATGAAGTTTTAAAAGACAATGAAATAGCAGATAATCTTGATTCGGATGTCAATAATCGCGTTTCGAAAATCCTTAAATCCGAGAATTTTGAAGAATTTAAAAAACTGGATGCTGAAAAGATATTTTCTGTTGTCATGGCATGTTATAATTGCGAAAGCTATTTGGATGAAACAATTAACTCATTAATCGGCCAAAGCTTTTCATTTGGAAGCAACATACAGCTTATTTTAGTGGATGATGGAAGTACAGACAATACCTCTAAAATCTGTAAAAGATATGTTGAATTATATCCCGACAACATTCTTTATTTATACCAGGAAAATCAGGGCCAGGGTTCCGCCCGTAATTTGGGCCTGAAATATGCGACAGGAAAATATATAAATTTTCTCGACAGTGACGATAAATTCAGTGGAAACACTTTTTATTCTGTTTATGAATTTTTTGAAAAGCATAACTCAGAAATTGACTTTGTTTCAGTGCCAATATTTTTCTTTGATAAAACTGAAGGCCAACATCCATTAAATTACAAATTTGAGGAAGATAAAATCATTGATTTAAATGACAATTGGGATTATCCTCAGCTTTCGGCGAGTTCTGCATTCTTTAAAAAGGAACTGCTTAACAATTACTCTTTTAAAACTGATTTGGTTAATTCAGAAGATTCATTGATGATAAATAAAATGCTAATAGAAAAACCTGTTTATGGCGTTGTCAACCAGGCAATTTATTGGTATAGAAAAAGAAGTACAAGCGAATCCACAATCGATTCATCATCATCGAAAAAAGATTTTTACCTAGACCGATTGAAAAGATATTTTAAAGAACTGATTAATGTTTCCCTTGAAAAACATGGCAAAGTTTTAAAATTCATCCAATATCTGATTGTTTATGACATCCAATGGATGTTTAAGGTCGAAGATGTTTCAGAAATTCTAACAAATAATGAAATCGAAGAAACCTATGCCCATATCAAGGATATCTTATCATATATTGATGATGAAGTCATATTATCTTTAAGAGATGATACTGTAAACATAAGCCATCATATGCTGGCCATAAAATATGCTGACGTGAATGTGAAGTCTGACGGAACAGTAATCTGTGAAAACATTCATTCGAATTTTAATGGGGAATATGCCGGAGTTTATGCTGAAAACACATTAGTTGACAGACTCGACAACCACAAACTTTGGCTTGACATTATAGAAATAAAAGAGGATACATTGTTTATTTCAGGTTTTTTAATGTCCTTTTTTGATGATAAAGACATTGAAATCGAAGTTGTTAAAACAAACAATAAAAAAGAGACTTACTCTTCAAAAGTTGTTTATTATGCAAATAATGCAAAGCACTTCCTGAATTGCTCTTTAGAATCCCAATTTAATTTTGATTGTGAAATTCCAATCGAAGAAAAGGAAAATTGCGTCATTGAGATACTTGCCCGATTTAACGGAATAAATTCGGCTGAAAATTCTGCATGGGCTTTAAAAATTGATTTTGCAGAACATGCACGAATGTCACAGCTAAGCAATTACAGCATATCCAAAAATCACTTCCTTAAATTTGAA
>NZ_JBGVOG010000060.1:0-35280 GCF_045126245.1 Methanobrevibacter sp.
TTTCAGCCATTATGATGTTTTTACTTTCGTTTGAATAAACTGCCATTGTTCTGTTATATTTATCCAGATTAGTGTGAATCGATTTGGAATGATATGATTTCCAATCTTTTGTCGCAGGTGTTAGGATGTTTATCATTTCGATTTCTTCAATGCTTCTTGAATTTTCTATTTTATTTTCAAGCAACATTGCATTGGGTGAGGTTGTTAACGCTCCGGAATATAATTCATGTAGTTCGTTTAATTTGGTTGTTTTCTCAAGAGATAATTCTTTTTGGAATGGTTCATATATAATAAAATAGTATGATGAAATTATCAATGTAAATAAAATCAGAAGTGTAACTATTACTCCAATTTTTCTCTTTTTTTCATTTTCTGCCATATTGGTTGTACTGGGGCTTAAATATGCTCCTAACTTGTTGTTAAATCTTTTCAACAATGTTAATTCATCTTTTGGTTTTGGTTTTGGTAAGGTTTCTTTTTGTCTGGTAATCTTTTCGAAACCTTTTGGATACAATGGATCTCTTGGCTTTTTATTATTCATATTATATACTCCTTTTTAATAAATTTAGATGGTTAATTTAATTAATAGGAGTAATTTAATCTCATTTTTTAATTAAATTGCTAATGAGGTAGTATAGACAGAATAATAATAGTATTAATGCAGGTATATTAATGCCGTATAACACAGTTGGAATCGGAAGAATTATTAATACAATCAATATGCATGAGATTGCAATTATAGGAATGTTTGAGAATTTCGGGTACTTGATGTTGCTGATCATAAGTATGGAAACGATGATGCTCAATATTAATGCGATATAACTATTGTATAATCCGCTAAGGTAATATGTTGCTATTACTAGTGATATTCCCGGAATGGGAAAACCAATAAACCCGCTAATTTTTATATGGTCTGCTATTACATTGTATCGGGTTAATCTCAAAACTCCGCAAACAACAATTAATAAGCTAACAAGTATTACAATTAACTGCAATGCAAATGATGCGCTGTTAATTGATGTGTAGATAAATACTGCGGGAGCCGCACCAAATGATATGGCGTCAGAAAGTGAATCAATATTTTTTCCAAATCCCAAATCATCCTGTCTATTTGTTTTTCGAGCTACCCAACCATCTATGGAGTCAAACATGATTGCAATGATCATTAAAATTGCAGACAGTTCAAAATTATGGTTTATTGAACATATTATTGATAAAAATCCAGAACTCATATTTAATAATGATACGAAATCTGAAATAGCCAAAAAATTCTGAATATTTGTTTTTTCAATTTCCATGTTTCAACTCCAGTAATACTTTTTAACTCATTATTATTAACTTTTTCTTCTATTTTGTGTTATTATTATCAATATTTATTTTTAATTATTAATAAGTGTTATTTTTCTATATTAAAAATTATTTACTTATTATTTTAATATTTAGTTTGAAATTTTTTTATTTTTTTAGTTTAAATATTGATTTGTTTATTAAACTTTTAAAAAATTAAATTTGTTTATCTATTTTCAATAAATGACCGTGAAAGATAAAATATATATAATAATAAATTGAAAAAATATTAATTGTTAGACTTTATAGAAGCTATGGATTAGAAATTAAAATTGATTTCATTAGTTATTCTATTGAGTAAAATGATATTAAGATTAATATAATTGTGTGTAGTTATGATTGAAGATAATATACGTGTTCTTAGGCAAGCTGCAAGAATCACCACTGATGAGAATTTTAAGATCGAAAAAAGTTGGTGTATTATTGCAGGTAATGCTGAGTTGATTGATAATATGGCGTATAAGGCTATAGCTTCAAACCATATTGTAAAAATCTTATTTAGGGAACACGTCATATTAAAGGAAGGCAAATTAGATAAAAAATTTGATTTTATCATGCTTTACGGCAATTCAATTAGCATCTTTGACTTCAAAAGGGAAACTGAAAAACGTGGAGGAGCGTTCATTTCCATTCCTCGAGGCCTTATCAGTGAAGAGCCAAACTTAATGGCTTTTGTAGCCCCTGATGATGTGGTTAGAAGTGTTGTATCAATCCTTGAAAAATCAAAAATTTCATTTGCTATTCTACAGGAATCTCAAACTACCAGTTTCATTGATATTGGTCTTAGTAATGAAGTAAAATTACCAAACTTCATCAAATCTGCTTTGAAACCTTTCTACAATGCAAATGAGGTTGTTTTATCAACTATTTTGATTTCTGTTGATAAAGATGTTCATATTGAAAGGGTTCAAAGTGTTGCTACATCAAATAAAATTTTCGTTATAGATTTTAAAGATATTGTAACGGAGGACTAATCATGAATATTTTTGGAAAAGACGAGGAAGAACCACAAGTTACTAATACTAAAGTTATTAGCAATAGTTTAGGAATTGACTTAGGAACTTTAAACACTGTTATTGCAAAACCTTCAGGAGATAAATTTGATTTATATCAGATTCCATCCGTTGTTGCTGTAAAAAAAGATGATCCGTCTGAAGTTTTGGCTGTTGGTGAGGAAGCTAAAAGAATGCTTGGAAGAACTCCTGAGGATATTCTTGCTGTAAGGCCTTTGAAAAAAGGTGTAATCGAAAATGTTGTTCAAGCACAGGCATTACTCATTAAAGCGATGCAAATTGGTATTAATGAAGGGGAACGTGTTGGAAGAATAGTTATTGGAATTCCTGGTGATGCATCTGAAGTAGAAAAAAATGCTGCTGAAGAAATCGGAAGAAAAGCTGGAGCTCAAAATATTTTAGTTATTAGTGAAGGTTTGGCGGCAGCTATCGGTGCAGGTTTACCTATTGCTGAACCAAATGGTACTATGGTTATCGATATCGGTGCTGGATCAACTGATGTTGTAATTATATCCCTTGGTGGCATTAATGACATTGAAACCGTTAGATGCGGTGGAGATGATATTGATAATAAAATAGTGGAACTTGTCGCAGAAAAATATGATGTAGCTATTGGTATTCATGATGCAGAATCCGCAAAAATTGAAGTTGGTATGGTTCACAGCAGTGAACAGCACGAAAATTTAAGTGTTGAAGTAATCGGTAAATCTTTAGAAACTAACAGGCCTAAAAAAGTTGTCATTGACTCCATGTTGGTTGCTGATGCTGTAGAGCCATATATGCAACAAATTGTTGGCGGATTGAATGTAATTCTTGAAAGATTATCTCCGGAATTGATGATGGGTGTTTATAATAATGCTGTTGCAGTTGGTGGAAGTTCCAGACTTAGAGGATTAAAAGAAAGAATCTTTGATGAAATTTCTATTCCTGTTGAAATTTCAGATGATCCAATGACTGTTGTTGCAAAAGGTACTGCTATTGTTGCTGCAGAACCACTTGCATTAGAACCTGAAGTCCGTCTTAGGGCTATGAAATAAATTTTATAAATTTATTTCTTTTTTTTACTTTTTTTGCACTGATTTTTATGGATATTTTAGGCATTGATGAGGCTGGAAGAGGTTCTGTTCTGGGTCCTCTGGTTATTGCGGGTGTTATTGTTCCTGAAAAAATGGAAAAAGTCCTTGAAAGGATGGGTGTTAAAGATTCAAAAAGGTTAGCTCCTCACAGACGCACCATTTTATCTAGAAAATTAAAAAAGATGTTCGAGCATGAAGTTATAATGATTTCAGCTTTAGAAATTGACCAGATGAGAGCTGATGGAATCAATCTTAATGATATAGAAAAAAATGCCATGAGGGATTTGATTATTAAGTTGAATCCTGAAAAGGCAATTGTTGATGCCGTCGATGTCAAAGCAGAAAGATTTCAAAGTAATCTCTGCGAATCAACTGGAGTTGATGTTATTGCGGAGCATAAAGCCGATGATAAATATATTCAGGTAAGTGCCGCTTCCATCATAGCAAAGGCTGAAAGAGACGCACAAATCGCTGAAATCAATAAAGAATACATTAAGATTGGTGGCATTGGTTCAGGATACCCGTCTGACCCAACAACAAAAGAGTTTTTAACAAATTATACATATGAAGAAATGCCCGATTTTGTTAGAAGGTCTTGGGCTACTGTATCCAAAATGAAATAATTTTTCTATTTTTTTAAATAATATTTAAGTATAGGTAGTAATAAACTATTTCTATACATTTTTTCAGATGGGATAAAAATAGAGGATAAATATGATTATTGAATATATTACTTCATTTTTCAGTGGAATGATGGATATTTTTACTCAAGGTGGCCTTATCACTTATATCATTCTTTTTGTAGGTGTTTATGGTCTTATTATTTCTATTAGAAAAATAGCATATCTTAAGAGAATTAGTAAAGTTGACACTACTGAAATATTTGGTGTTGTTACCGCTTCTATGGAAAGGGGCGGTGCAGTTGAAGCTTTAAAACAAATCAACGGTTTTAAAAATCCTATTTCCAGAATTATTTCCGAAACTCTAAAAATAGGTTATAAAAATAAAACTGAAGTTGAAGAAAGTATGGAACAAATTTTCATTGTTGAAGTTGGTAAAATGACAAAAGGATTAAACACTCTTAAAACTTTAACTGAATTAGCTCCATTTTTAGGATTGATTGGTACTGTTATAGGTATTTGGATGACCTTCAAATCTTTAGGTGTGCACCCAGACTCAGCTGCAATGGCTGAAGGTATTTATGTTGCATTAACCACAACAATTATGGGTCTTTTAGTTGCAATTGTTTTACTTCCTATGCATACTTATATTCAAGGTTTAATCGAGGCAGAAATGGATAAAATTGAGCTTGCTACAAAAATGACTAACTGGGGTTATGCTGTAGTAAAAGTTAGAGTGGATTCTAATGTGGAATGTGCATTAGAGGCTCTTCAAGAGGCTGAAGGTGTTGTAAATACAAGATTAATTTCAGATCCTTATGCCAATATTAAAGTTTCATTTAAACCAAGTATGTTGGATAAAAGTATTTCTAATATTATTCTAGAAAAGTGTAATGTTAATGCTGAAATTACTGAAAGTAAACTAAAACAATAGGTGGTTCAATGGCTATTGATGTTAAAAAGCATAAAAAGAAGGTTGTTGATCAAAAACCAAGTATTAATTTAGTTCCTTTCATTGATATTTTATTTACTATAATGATTTTTTTAGTTGTCACAAGTAATTTTTCAGCTACTGATGTTCAAACAGATGACTCTAGCACTGCAAATGATGCCAGTGGAAAACCAAATGTCACAGATATTTCCGGCGATCAGGAATATTATATTGTGCCTGTAGCCAACCTTCAAAAGGTTACAGTTAACGGCATAGATAAATCAAACCTGATATCGGGCAGTGCAATTGGTGTTCAGGCAAGAGTTATGGATGAAGGACAAATAATCATTAAACCTGGAGAGATTATCATTACTACTCCGGCAGGTGTATCTCCAGATAAGGCTGTCCAACGTCCGAATGTTTAAAGTGAGGGATTGAAATGTATACTGGGAGAATATTATCAATTGGGATGAATAGTGATGGTAAACCTTTTGCAGCTTATCGTGTATCAAGCAGATCATTTCCTAACAGGCAATGTTTGAAATTTGAAAACCGTGCGGCTGTTGTTCCTAAGGAAGGTTTTGAAAAGGATATTTTTAAAAATACATATATTGCATACAACAGCATTCGCATTGTAAAAGACATGGCGATTGTATCCAACGGGTCTCAAACAGATGTTATTGCTGATAAGATAGCGTTGGGTATGAATATTAAGGATGCCCTTGCATATTCATTACTTACTATGGATTATGAAAAGGACGATTATAACACTCCAAGAATTGCGGGTGTTGTCACATCAGGCGATAATGAAGATGAATACGAATGTTATATTGGAATAGTAAATGACAATAAGATATTGGTTGAATCTGTTCCATATGGTGATGCTGCTTTTATTTCAACATATGGCAGTCAAGTGCCTGATAAAGTTGAATTCGATGCGATAACAGCAGGTGAATCTGCCAAATTTATTTTTGATGAGGGCACATTTGCAAATTATGAAAAACCGGTAACTTCCTGTGCTGCTGTTTTTGATGGAGAATGGACTATTGATGTCTATAATCCATAATTTTTATTTTTTTTAATTTTTAATGATGATATTATGACAATTGAATTAATAGGTTTAGAGAATATTCCAATTGTGGATAGTGACAGTAATATCTCACAGATTATTAGGGACGCAATTATTGAACAAGGATGTTCTATTAATCATGGGGATATTATTTTAATTGCTGAGACTTTAATTTCCAAATCTGAAGGCAATTTTATAAAAATCGATGATTTAACACCTTCACAGTTGGCTATCGATTTGGCTGAAAAATCTAAAAAAGACCCTAAATTAGTTGAAGCTATTTTAAATGAATCCAATGAGGTTGTTAAAGTAGGTCCTAAGTTTATCATAACTGAAACCAAACACGGTTTTGTTTGTGCAAATGCAGGAATTGACGAATCCAATGTGGGGGATGGTTTGGCAACTCCTATGCCGGTCAATCCTGACAAATCTGCTTTTGAAATTCGCGAATTTTTAGAAGAAGAATTCGGAGAGGAAATTGCGGTTATAATTACTGATACTCAAGGCAGAGCATTTAGATTTGGAGCTATCGGAACTGCGATTGGATGTTCTGGAATTTCTCCTCTTTGGAGGAGAGTCGGCGAAAAGGATTTGTATGGTCGCGAATTGGAAACTACCGAAATCGCAACTGGGGATGAATTGGCCGCTGCAGCATCACTTATCATGGGGCAGGCCGATGAAGGGCTGCCGGTTGTTTTGATTCGGGGATTTGATAGTTTTGACATATTGAGGAATGTTGACAGTAACATGAAATCAATTATCATGCCAAAGGAATTCGATGTATTTAGAAAGTAAGGGGTATTATGATTACGGTTTTTTCTGGAGGCACGGGCACTCCAAAATTGTTGCAGGGAATAAAGGAAATTGTTGATCCAAGGGAGTTAACAATTATTGTAAATACTTTGGAAAATAATTATTTTTCGGGGGTTTATGTTTCGGCGGATGTTGATACTGTGCTGTATACTATGGCGGACATGATCAATGATGAAACTTGGTATGGAGTTAAGGGTGACACTTTCGTTACTAATGAACGTCTTGGTGAGCTTGGATGTCCTGAACTGCTTAGAATTGGAGATATTGACAGAGCCACAAAAATACAAAAAACTCAACTGATGGAAAGGTATGGTCTTTCTAAAGCTATTGAAATTCAATCTAAGAACATGGGAATCAAATCTAAGATTATTCCTATGAGCGATGAGCAATCAGATATCAAGATCATTACTGATATTGGTGAGTTGGAGTTCCATGATTTTTTGATTAAACATCAATCCGAGCCGGAAGTTTTGGACATTAATTTTTCAAATGTTTCACCTTCTGATGGAATTATCGATGCTATTAAAAATTCTGAAGCGGTTATTATAGGCCCTTCCAATCCGATTACTTCAATTTTACCAATATTATCATTAAAAGGTGTTAAAGAGGCTTTAAATGAAACTTATGTTGTTGCGGTCTCTCCAATTATTGGCTCTGATTCTGTTTCAGGTCCTGCCAGCAAATTCATGAAAGCACTCAATATTGATGTCTCATCAGTTGGTGTTGCATCATTATATGAAGATTTCTTGGATAATATTGTAATTGATAATGAAGATAGTGATAAAGAACAACAATTAAAACAAATAATTAATAAGGTAACAATTACAAATACTATAATGAATAATTTAGGTGTTAAAAAAAATTTAGCACAAACAATTATAGATAGTATTCCTTAATAATAAAGGGGCGATTATCAAATGATACAAATGACATTAATACAAATTGACAACTACGGGCCGTGGACAGTTACTCCAAGGCCACGTACAGAATCTGATTTACAAATGCTTCAAGCTAGTTTATTCGCTGATTTAAACAATCATTTCGGTAATAAAAAGGGTTTAGTTTTCTTTACAAGATTTGATAATTTACTTGCAATTTCTAATGGGCTTGATGAAGAAGACCACTTAAGAATTCAAAGATCAATCAGAAATAGATATCCAATTACCATAAGTATGGGTGTGGGTGCTGCTGAAACCCCTCATGAAGCTCAAAAATTAGCGACCATTGCTCTTCAAAAGGCAGGAAGCGCCCAATCAGGTGAGAGAAAAGAAATTTTGGCTGTTGACAGTTTAGTTAGTGAAGAGGATAGTTTTGTTCAAGCGGCTCACATTGACATTAACAGTGTAACAGAAACATTAACAGATATTGAATCAGCTTTTGATACAAGTTTTATGGTTAATAAGGCTCAACATTATCTGATGACTAAATTAATTAAAAAAGGTGCATTATTATTCTTTATTGGTGGAGACAACTTCATGTCACCATGCAACGGATTAACCGAGAAGGAAATCGAAGAAATAATGGTTGAAATTGATGAGGAAATTGGTATTAAGCTCAAAGCAGGTATCGGCAGAGGTAAAAATGCTGAAGATGCAGCATATATGGCAGATATAGGTCTTGAGGAAATTCGTGCCAATAATAATGAAATGTGGACTTGGGTAATTGAAAAAGAATATTAAGTGAAATTATGATGAAAGTAGTTGCACCGATGGCGGGAATATCCAATTCAGAATTTTTGAACAAGGTTATTCCGTATGGTTTTGATGTGGCTACTTTAGGTGGATATAGTTTAGATACGCCTACAATTGAAGCAAGTAGAAAAATTGTGGAAAGGGGAAGAAAAGAGTTTGATTTTCCTTTAAATGAAATATTTTCACACATCGAAAATGAAGTGGCTTCAATTAAAAAAGTTCACAATGATGTTAAAGTATCTGCAAATGTGAGAGCAACAATCCCACAACCGATTATTGAAGTTGGAAAAATAAAAGATTTGGATATTGTTGAAATTAATTGTCATTGTCGCCAAGAGGAAATTGTAGCTATTGGTTGTGGACAAGAAATGCTAAAACGGCATGATTTGGAAGATTTCATATCTGAAGTTGTTGATAATGTTGATTGTGAAGTTTCAGTAAAAATTAGGGCTAATGTTGATGGAATCGATACATTAAAAGTTGCTGAACAAATTGAAAATGCCGGTGCGGATTACTTGCATATTGATGCTATGAAAAAAGATGTTTTTGATGCAGACTATAATCTTGTAAAAGAAATTTGTGATGGTACTAAAATTAAAGTGATTGGAAATAACTCTTTAAATTGTGAAGCCAATGTTGAAAAAATGATTAAAACTGGTGTTTATGGTTTTTCAATAGCTCGTGCAGTTATTTCAGGTAATTTAAACTTTAATATTTCTCAATTTTAATATTTTTAAAACAATTGTTATTAGAAAGTATTATTAATAGTTTAGAATATAAATTATTTCAATAGGTGATTTCATGGATTTTATAACTCTTAAGAATATTACAAAAACATTTGATGGTGTTGATGTTCTTAAAGATATTAATTTAAAGATTAATGAAGGAGAGACATTAGGTATTTTGGGACGTAGTGGAAGTGGAAAATCTGTTTTAATCAACATGCTTAGAGGAACATTGGATTATAAGCCTGATGCAGGTAATATTATTATGAATATTGCCGTATGTCCTGATTGTTTGGCAGTTGACTCACCATCTCACGTCGGAGAAAAATGTAGTTGCGGTGCTACCCTGGAAGCTAAAGAAGTGGATTTCTTCAATGCTGAAAGGAAATTATTTGCAAGTATTAAAAGAAGAATTTCCATCATGTTACAACGTAACTTCGCATTGTATGATGAAGAAACTGTAATTGAGAATGTTATGAGGGCAATGCCTGATGACAAACCTTATGAGGAAGGTTTATACTTTGCACTTGAATTATTGGAAATGGTTCAAATGAACCATAGAATCACTCATATTGCCCGTGATTTGAGTGGTGGGGAAAAACAAAGAGTTGTACTTGCAAGGCAATTGGCTAAAGGTCCAATGATGTTTTTAGCTGATGAACCGACAGGTACTTTGGATCCACAGACTGCAGTAAAACTTCACAATACTTTAAAAGAAGGGGTTAAAGATGAAGGAATCACCATGTTAATCACTTCTCACTGGCCGGAAGTTATGACTGAACTTGCAGATAATGTTATATGGTTGGAAGATGGTCAAATTAAAGAAGAAGGCGAACCTCATGAGGTTGTAGACCACTTCATGGAAACTGTTCCAGTCCCTAAAAAACCAGAAGTTCCGGAATTCGGTGAAAAAGAAGTAATTCTTGAAGATGTTAAAAAACATTATTATTCTATCGAAAGAGGAGTTGTAAAGGCCGTTGATGGAATCAGCTTGGAAATCAATAGCGAAGAGATATTCGGTATTGTAGGTTTAAGCGGTTCAGGTAAAACAACTACAACAAGAATGTTAATGGGATTAACAGAACCAAGCAGTGGAAACATTCAAATCAAACTTGGGGATGAATGGATTGACATGACAAAAGTTGGACCTCTTAATCGTGGCCGTATCATGCCTTACATTGGTTTATTACATCAAGAGTACTCATTATATCCTCACAGAACTATTTTAGGTAACTTGACTGATGCAATTAGTTTAAACTTGCCTGCTGAGTTCGGTAAAATTAAAGCTATTCATGCATTAACCACTGTCGGTTTTACTGATGCGGTTGCAACAAGCATTCTTGATAAATACCCTGACCAATTAAGTGTTGGGGAAAAACATAGGGTTGCTCTTGCACAAGTTTTAATTAAAGAACCTAATCTTATAGTTTTAGATGAGCCAACAGGTACAATGGATCCTGTTACTCGTGTTGTTGTAACTGATTCTATTTTGAAAGCTCGTGAAGAATTGGAACAAACTTTCATTATCATTTCTCACGATATGGACTTTGTATTGGATGTCTGTGACAGAGCCGCTTTGATGAGAGGCGGTAAAATCTTAGATATCGGTACTCCTGAAGAAATAGTTCAACAATTAACTCCAGATGAAAAAGAAGACATGCTAAAAAGAGAATAGATAATCTTCTTATTCATTTAATCTTTTTTTTATTTCTTTCCAGTTTGGACAATATATGTCCATCAGTTTTTTAAATTTTCTGCCATGATTGAATTCTATCAGATGGCATAACTCATGTATCACCACATATTCAAGGCAAATGGGATCTTTTTTTGCAAGTTTTAAATTTAGGGTAATTCTTTTATCTTTATATCTGCAATTTCCCCAATTTTTCATATTCCTTACCTTTACCTCTGATGGTCTTTTACCAACAATTTTCACACATTTTTCCAAAACTGGAGGTATTGCTTTTTTAAGTTCATGGCGGTATAGTTCATTTAAAAGTTTTTCACGGGTTTCTTTTTTACTTCTTTTACTCACCGGAAGATATATTATGTTTCTTTCATAATCGATAGCTATTTTCTTCAATACATCTTTTGAAACTAGTTGCAAGGTGTATTCTTTTCCCCAAAGTGGGTGTATTTCACCGGATTTGTATTTTAGTGGTGCTTGTATTTTGCTATCCAAAATCAGTTGCTGTTTTTTTATAATCCATTCCTTTTTTGAGATTATGAAATTAGTTATGTCTTCATCTGATAAATGCAATGGCGCCGATACAATCACTTCTCCGTTTGGGGGCAGTACCCTGAGATACATATTTTTTATATTTTTCCTTTTCAACGTAATTTGTATATTTTCTATTATCATTTATTAACCTGATAGTGATTGAATTGTAAATGTCTATTCTTTCTATTATTACTAATTTAGTTCAAGGTTTTTATAGTTTTATCACAAAAGATTATATATTCATAGCTTAAATAAATTATATTATTATTTTATAATTATTACTTAATTAATTTACAATGAGAATTGAAATTTATTTGGAGGTTTATTATGACATGGGAAGATGCACCGTCTCATATTTGTAGGGGTGGAGATATAAGGGGACTTGCTTTTTGTTGTCCTCCGATAAAACCATGCCCTGTATTAAATGCTTTACAAGAAGTAAATTTGACTCCTCAAGAGTTTATTGAAATTAAAACTCAATTTGGTAGAGAAACTAGATTGGGAGAAGGGGCAGGAACTTGTTTTGGATCACTTGTATGGTGTTGTAAACCATCTAAACCATGTCCTTTAAGGGACATGACCTTAAGAAATATGGGCATGAGTCATGAGGAGTATTTGGACTTAAAAAAAGAATTGTCTGAGAGATTGGTTGGTGTAAAAAAACCTGATCCCGATGAAAAGGCTGAAGCGTTGGCCGAAACATTCAATGTATCAAAACTTGAAGCAATGAATGTTTTAACTGAATGTAATAATGATTTAAGGGCTGCAGTTAAAGTATTGCATGCCAAATCACTTGAAAAATCTGATTAAAATGGATTGGACTTCTCTTTATTTTAAAACTGTTGATTTAAATGTATTTATTTTAGGTACTGGGGAAGTTGCCACCAGACGTGCAAATAAGTTTTTAGACCACGGAGCCAATGTAAGACTGGTTGGAAATTATTTATCTAAAGGTTTGGAAGATAAAGGGGCTGTTTTATGTTCTGTTGAGGAGATAGATAATCTGGTTGGATGGTGTGATTTGGTTGTGATTGCAAGCGGTGATGAGGAGTTATCCAGTCATGTTTCAAATATCGCTCAAGATAAATTAATAAACCGGGCGGATTTTCCTCAAAAGGGAGATATCATTGTTCCTACAAGCTTTGAAATTGGTGATGTTGAAATATCGATTTTTACTAATGGCAAAAGCCCGTTGATGGCCCGTCAGTTGAGAAAAAAAATTCAATCGATAATCACCGAAGAGGATATTTTAGAAATTGAACTTCAGGATTATGCACGTTCAATTCTTAAAGGTTCTGTTGAAGACCAAAAGGAAAGGAGAAAATATCTTTATGGGATTTTTGAAGATGGGAAAATCAATGAATTTGTTAAAAATGGACAAATTGATGAGGCTAAAGAATATATTGATAATTTAATAAGGGGATTATAGTGATACTTAATTTAAGAGTCGACCATAAAATTGCAGATATAGAATCAATGGAGAATATTTCAAAGGATATTGATGAGTTATTCTGGAGTTTACAAGAAAAATATTCCATTGGTGAATATATTGAGATTTCCACATGTAACAGGAAAGAATATTATATCCATAACGAGTATATTTCAGAAGATGATGAGTTGCTGTCTCATGAAAATCAAAGTATTGTAATTGAATACGGACAGTCTGCTGTAATTCATTTGTTAAGAATGACTTCAGGTTTGGAATCAATGATTGTTGGTGAAGACCAAATCCTAGGTCAGGTTAAAGATTCTAAAAATAAGGCGGTTAAAGACCACCACTGCGGTAAGGTTTTGGATATGATTTTTACAAAAGCTATCCATGTAGGTCAGGTTGTTCGCAATAAAACCAAAATTAATAAGGGTTCCGTTTCTATTGGTTCCGCGGCAATAGATTTGGCTGAAAAGCATATGGGCAGTCTTGACGAAAAGTCTGTTCTGGTAATTGGTGCAGGGAAAATGGGCAAATTGGTTGCCAAGGCACTTGCCGAGAAGGATTTAAATGCTATTTTTGTTGCAAATAGAACATATTATGTTGCCGTAGAACTTGCAAAAGATCTTGGTGGGGAAGCTATTTTATTTGCAGATTTGGAAAAATATTTGGCCGAAGCAGATTTGGTAATCAGTGCAACAAGTGCACCTCACATTATCATTGATAAAAATCGTCTTTTGGGCATCGACAGGACTTATGAAGAATTGATGATGGTCGATATTGCAAATCCTCGTGATATTTCAGAGAATGTATCTGAAATTGGGGTTAAATTATTCAATATTGATGATTTAAGGGAAATTGCCGATACAAATACTCAACTCAGAATTAAGGAATTCGGTGAAGCCGAAAACATCATCAATGAGGAGTTCAATTTACTTAAAGAATCCTTTAAAATAATGAAAGTTGAGGATACACTTGCTAGTTTAAGAGTATCTATGGAAGAAATACGACAACGTGAAACTGAAAAAGCATATGGTAAATTATCTGATGTAGATGGTAGTGCAAAAATTCTTGATAATTTAACAAATTCTATTGTCAACAAGATATTTTTCGATATTTCCAAAAATGTAAAAAATGCAGCAAAACAAGAAGATAAAGAGATTCTTGATGCTGTAGAGTATATTTTTAATTTTGATTGATTATTCAAACATTCCTTTGACATCAATATTCTTTATTTTAGAGGATTGTAATGAATATTCAATATTTTCCATTGTAATGGTTTCCTGGTCATTAGCTATTGCATTGTGAAGTGAAGTTTTAAGTATTTTTTCTTTCAAATCCCTTCCGGACATTCCTTTTGTTATTTTAACTATTCTGTTAATGTCCAAATCATATTCTAAAGGAATTGTCTTGAGATTCTTTTCTAAAATTTCCTTTCTTTCTTCATCATCAGGTAAACTAAATTCAATTTCTTCTTCAAATCTGCTTCTAACTGCATAATCGAGAGATGTCGGATTGTTTGTGGCCCCAATTGTAATTACAGATTTGTTTTCACTGATTCCATCCATTTCTGTTAAAAGTGAGTTTACAATTTCAGACACGTCACCCCTCAATGATTGAAATGATCTGTGGAGTGCTATTGCATCGATTTCATCGATAAATATTATGGATGGTGATTTCTCGCTGGCCTTTTTAAATAAATCATGGATTTTGGACGCGCCATCTCCAACATGATCGCCTATTAAGGAAGTGGCTTTGATTAAATGGAGAGGAACTTCAAGTTCATTGGCAAGCGCTTTGACAAGCATGGTTTTGCCTGTGCCTGGAAGCCCATAAAATAATATGTTTTTCGGAGCCCATTGCCCAAATCTTTCGGGGTCGTCCAAATATTTCATTAAAACCTTAACTTTATTTTTGGCATTATTCTGACCAACAATATCTGAAAGTTTCAGGGAAGCATCTATTTTAATTTCATCATTTAATTTGCTGATTTCCTTATCAATAAGTTTGATTCTTGTTTTTTCAGATATTATTGAGCCGTTTGGTTTTGCGGTTATTATTTCAAAACCATAATCAGGTATGATTTTTTGATCGAAAAGATATGATTGTTCATTTACTTCTAGTCCCAACCATTGTTCACGGGCATATTCTTCGAATAGTTCCTTATTATTTATCTCAAAATCATTTTCCATTAAATTAAAATCAAATGGATAACCAACAGCCTTAAGAACAACGCATTCGGCATATACTTTATTTTCATTGTCTTTTTTAACTGATTTTTGTGTGTTGGATTTGATTTCAGGTTGTTTATTGTCACTTTTCAATCAATCACCTCCTTGATTTTTCGCTTATTTTTAACATTTTTCTTATTTGTATGTTTAATTATTTAAATACTTGTTGGTATATATTAAAGTTTGGAGAAAAATCATGAGCTTTAGAACAAGAAGAGTATTGTTTATGACCCCATTTTATATGATATTTCAATTTTTCCTAATGAAATATCTGTTTTTATTGATTGGGGGATTAAATGATGTGTATCTGGTCATATTTGCAATATTTATTGGGTTGTTGCATGTTGTACCCATGTTATTCGAAGCAAAAAAATCAAGGAAAATTACAAGATTCCTGCAGACAATCGATGGCGTTTGGATGTGGGCATCCCTAATATTGTTGATTGATATTTTGGCAATCTATTTAATCGGCATATTTGTTGAACTCCCAAAGCAAATAATTTTGATGTTTTTAGCTATTGTGCCAATTTTGGGTGTTTATAATTATTTTAAAGCCCATAAGTTAGTTGTAAATGAACGTGTTTTAAAGATGGATAATCTAGCTCGCGACATTAATATTGTTCATTTATCCGATGTGCATTTCGGATCCGTGAGGCATAAGCAGATTATCAGACAAATTGCCAATAAATTAATGGAATTGGAAAAAACCTGTGAAATTGTGATTATTTCAGGTGATTTGGCAGACGGTTCATCTGTTGTTGAAAAAGATGATTTTGATGCCTTGAAAGAAATTGACATGCCGATAATATTCACTCCGGGAAATCATGATTTTTATCCTGGAATTGAAAATGTTGTCAGCGCCTGCAGAAATGCGGGCATTATCGTTTTGGACAATGATAAATTCGAATATAAAAATCTAAACATTTATGGATTAACCTTCAGTTTCGATGAAATTGAAATGCCTACTGTTGATGAGATTAAAGAAGTTTTAAATCATG
The DNA here is from genome assembly GCF_045126245.1 of Methanobrevibacter sp. GTDB lineage: Archaea > Methanobacteriota > Methanobacteria > Methanobacteriales > Methanobacteriaceae > Methanocatella. Next base: position 16,165 of record NZ_JBGVOG010000060.1, read on the forward strand.
ATATGATAAATATTATCAATTATCATGTCCCTTATTATTGGGAGGAATTCTCATCTCTAGGATTTGATATTCAATTGTCAGGCCATACTCATGGAGGGCAATTTTATCCTGCGGTTAATTTTGCAAACAGGATATTTGAATATAATAAGGGTCTTTTTAAGAATAAATTAGGCAAATATCTTCATGTTACAACAGGTGTCGGTTCTATGGATACTCCTATGAGGTGGGGAACTGATTCGGAACTTGTTATTTTAAAATTGAGAAAGAGATAGGGTTTTTATTATGAGTGGTTTTAATTATTGCATGAATTGCGGTTCTAAACTTGATGTCAGTGATAACTTCTGTTCCAACTGCGGTGCCAAGGTCGGTGAAAGTGAAAGCTTTGAGTTGATTCAAGACAAGGACTTCTTTTTAAAATATAGAATTAGAATTGAAAATTTGAACAAGGACTATGACATAAAGGTTGCAAAGGCATTGGAGTTAATTAAAAAGGAATTTGATCCTTCAGAAATGAGTTATAATGATTTCATTTCAACAATAAACAACAGCAACAATATTTTTTACAACAATGTTGAAGTTGCGTTAAATATTATTGATTTGGCCACCAAGCCATCAAACAGAATCAAGAACGAACTTGATAGTAAAATCGACACATTGAATGAAATTATTTCAAAATTCGAGGAGTTCATTGATGAGCTTATAATTCATATTTCCGATAAAAGTAAAAAGGAAGTAAAAAATCTAACTAAGGAATTGGATGATTTGATTAATTCCGTAAAGGATTATTAAATCATTTTTTCATAGATTTCCTTCATTCTCAATGCATCTTCATCACGAAGAGGTGTTTCACAAATGATATTTGCTTTCCATCCGTTATCTATTAAGTTTGAAAGCAAATCTTTAATATTCGGGCCGTATTCATCACTTTCAGCTAATGTGTGATGTTTGACTTCGCCATGGGGTGCGTATTCAATTGTTGTGAAATGGCAATGCAGTCTGTCAATATCTAATTTGTTTTCAATTGTTGAAAATATGCAGTTATAATCGTCCTTTTTAGTTAAATAACCTCTTCCTCTTGCATGGATATGTGCAAAATCAATTGTAGGTTCAAAATGATCGAAAGTAGAACATAATTCAACAATTTCCTGAATATTTCCTTGTTGGGTTCTTTTGCCTGTTGTTTCTGGAGCGAAGGTAAACTCTTCAATTCCTTCCGCTTCAAGCTCTTCAAATAATATATTAACAGTATTTTTAGATATTTCCATAGCTTTTTCAGGTTTTCTGTTCATATAGGCTCCCGGGTGAAATACTAATCTGTAAGCTCCCATCCATTCGCCAGCACGAGCGAGGGATATTAGATGACCAATACTTTTATTCAATTTTTCCTCATCTTTTGCACATAAATTGATATAGTATGGACCATGCATTGAAACCAAAACATCATGTTTTTGAGATTCTTCTTTTAATGTAACGGCTGCTTTTTCGCCAATTCTCACACCATATGGAGTTTGATATTCATAGGAGTCAAGCCCCTCTTCATTGATGTATTTGGGGGCCTTATATGCTGGGCCTTTATATTTGACAGGACTTCCTGCAGGTCCAAAAAGTACTTTATGTTTCATTTAAATCGTTAAAAAATAGTAAAAAATAGGAATTTATAAAATTCCCATTGCTTTGTTTGTTTTTGCAATTGATTTTTCGTTGTCACTTTCCATTTCTAAAAGTGCACGAATTGCATCAATATTTTCAGGTATTACATCAGATTCCTGATGCACCGCTTGCATGTAGAACAGTTCATTGTCTACAACATTAACGGATTCTTTCCAAACTGGAATTTCATATAAATCGTTTCTGCTTCTTCCAAGTTCTTTAGCATATTCCATTAACTCAGCAGTGGAGCCTAATCCTTCTTCAGCGGAAACTACAATTACTCTTGAACGTTCTTTTAAAGCTTCAAGTATCTCTTCAGTTTCCACATCATTGTTGATTTCAACCATGATGTTATGTTGGTGCATTAATGTAGTAGGAACAAGTAATGCCATGGTTGTAACGTCAATACCTTTCATAACAGTTTTTACGTCTGGGCCGTGGTGAGAAGGTACTTTTGGAGGATTTGGCACAATTGCATTGATCGGACCTTTTTTAACTTCAGATGGGTCTGATCCTCTTCTTACCATTACTGCCCTGACCTTTTTGATATCTGCGATTTTGTCAATAGTAAATAATGTACGGGTCAAACCGGTGGTGTTACATGATACAACTCTTGTGTAATCCGCACCATAAGAATCATCATAATTAGAAATAGCATTAAATGAAAGACCTGTTAAATCATGGTCTTCTCCACCTTGATAAATTGCTTTAACGCCAGCTTTTTTATACATTTCAAGGTTTTGTGGCCCAATGCTTCCAGGAGTACAGTCAACAACCACATCCGCTTCCTGAATCATGTCTTCAACAGTACCTGCTATTTCAATTCCGGCATCTTTGAACATTTGTTCTCTTTCTGGAATTCCAATGTATAATGGATAGCCTTTTTCTTCAACTGCAGTTCTTGCTTCATAGTTTGGCCTAGTTTTACTTACACCAACTATCTTCATATCATCTTGAGCGGCAACAGCATCTGCCACTCTTTTACCGATGGTTCCATAACCATTAATAGCAACAGTTTTCATTTCAATCCCTTTTTATTTTATAATAATTTTAAAAATATTATTATATGGATTAAAATCTGTTGTTTAAATTATTTATAATTTGATATTTGAAAATAAGAAAAATAATAAAAAAAGAAAAAGAAGTAGAATTATTCTACTTTAAAACCTGCCTCTTCGACAGCTTCGGTAATGTCTGCATCACTTACATCTTCAGACATTGTAATTTTTGTAATTCCGGAGTCTAAATCTGCTTTTGCATCATCAATTCCGTCAACATCTTTTAAGGAAAGTTCTACAGCATTTACACAGGATGGGCAGTGCATGCCCACAACTTTAATTTCTTTTTCAGCCATAATAGTTCACCTTGTTAATTAATATGTCATCAGCTTATTTAAACTTTTAGTTATGCCTAATTTTTTAGCCCTTTTGAAGGGTTTATCTGATAGTTTATACCTGACTAATGTGGATGAGTACAGGATTACAATCACGGATCCAATGTTATGAATCAGGGCTCCTTCAATGGGATTTAAAATTCCTAAAATTGCCAAAAGCATTGCTGCAATGTTTAAAAGCAATGCAAATCCAATATTGAGGTTTATTGTTTGAATGGTTTTTCGGGATATTCCTATTAAATGGGGCAGGTCTTTAATATTGTCTTTTATTAAGGCAATATTTGCCGCTTCAACTGAAATATCACTTCCCATTGAACCCATTGCAATTCCAACATTTGCCTTTTTGAGAGATGGAGCATCGTTAATTCCATCCCCAATCATTGCAATCTTATTTCCTTTTATTTGTTCTTGTTTTATGTATTCTGTTTTGTCTTCAGGCAAACAATTACATCTTACCTTTATAATGTTGGCCTGTTTTGCGATGTGTTTTCCTGTTTCCTCGTTGTCTCCTGTAAGCAATGCTATTCTGATTCTTAAGGATTTTAATTTTTTAATTGTTTGTTTTGCATCATCACGTAAAGCATCGGCAAGCACAATCTTGCCGATAACTTCGGATTCTTTTGCAACAAAGAGTTCTATTTCTCCACTTTTTATTTTTTGATTATATTTTAAGGGGATATTTTCTGATTCTAAAAACTTTTTATTTCCTGCAATTATTTTAGAACCTTCTATTGTCCCGCTTATTCCTTTTCCGATTTCTATTTTAAAATCGTCTACTTGAGCTAGCTCGTCACTATCATAATAGTTTACAATAGCTTTAGCTAGGGGGTGTTCAGATTTGGATTCAAGAGATGCAAGCAAATACATCATTTCGCTCTCGTCACGTGAAAGAATGTTTACTACATTTGGTGTTCCATATGTTAAAGTTCCTGTCTTGTCAAACACTATTTCATCAATTTTTGCCAATTCTTCAATGGATTCTCCATCCTTTACCAAAATTCCATATTTTGTCAAATTTCCAATTGCAGCCATAATTGCTGTTGGTGTAGCCAATACCAGTGCACATGGGCAGAAAACCACCAGTATTGTGACTGATCTTGTTATTTCAAAGGTGACTAGGTAAGTGAGTAGGGCGGCTATAAATGCAATTACCACTATCATTGTCGCCCATTTGTCTGCGGCTCTGACTATTTTTGCATTTTCAGGTGAAGAGGACTCAACCAATTTGATCAATTTTTGCAGTGAACTGTTTTCACTTACTTTTGTGGTTTCCATTGTAAATGACCCATAGAGGTTTATTGTTCCGCTGTATACTTCATCACCGAATTCCTTATCAACAGGTAAGGACTCCCCAGTCAATGTGGATTGGTCAATGGCAGTTTGACCGCTTATGATTCTTCCATCAGTTGGAATGCTTTCACCAGGGAGTACTTTTAAGATATCTCCGACTTGTACTTTTTCGACAGATATTTTTTCTTCTTTTCCGTTTTTAATTCTTGTTGCAACTTGAGGTGTAAGTTTTACAAGTTCTTTAATTCTTCCTTGTGTTCTGGATACGGTGAATTCTTCTAAGAATCCTCCTATTGCCATAATGGTTGCAATTTCACCTGCCGCAAATACCTCACCAATTATTATTGATGCTATGATTGCAAGTGAAACCAGCAAATCTGTTTTTAAATCGAATTCGGTAATTAAACCTTCTGCACATTCTTTAAATATTGGTATTCCACAGAGTATAACTGCTATCCATGAAAGATAGTCAAGAGATAAGGTGAAACTTCCAATTAAACTTATTGCGGATATTATTATGAGTACTATATCTCGTTTTTGATCTTTTCTAAAATTCATTTTAAACACCCCTTAGGATAGGCATACCCCTATTGGTATATATGTTATTTTAAAAAAAATTAAAGTCTAGAGTAGTATTCCAAAATTGATGCAATATCACTTAAGGCATCATCTGAGTCGCCTTCTTCGATTGCTGTTTTAACGCAGTGTTCAAGATGGCCTTCAACGATGATGTGTCCAACCTTATGCAGTGCAGATTTTGATGCATTTATTTGCATTAATATCTGTTCACATGGGATATCATCATCAATCATTCGATCAATAGCATTAATTTGGCCGATGATTTTTTTAAGTCTTCTATGTAAATTTTCGCTATCCATACATTCTTTCAAAATAACACAACCTATACCTGTAAGGGTATATATTATAAAAGTAGTATATAAATATTTTGATTTTCATTAAAAAATAAAAAAAGAAGGAGGAAAATTTCAAGCTTATGCTTGATTTTCCATTTCCTCAAATTTAGCTGGGAAATACTCATCAACTACGTATTCTAACCCATATTTTGAGAAAGATTGCTGTTCTGCTTTTTTACCGATTTTAAGCATCTTTTTAATTTCGGTTTGCCAGAAATCATTTTTATACCTTGGGTCTTTGGAAAGCTCTTTCAATCTCATGACGTCAACATCTTTGAGTTTGTCTGTTGGCAAGTCATAGTTGATGATATCGGATGCGGTTACTCCAATGAATTTAGCATCTGGAGTTGCAAGATCCCTATTTACGTGAGCTAATTTTGCACTTCCGGAAATAATTACCTGTGCAATGTGGAATCCCCAAGGGTCTCCGTCGTTACAAATATAAACGGGCAGGTCAAGTTCTTCATTAACTCTTTTGATGAATCTTCTTGTAGCACGAGCTGCCTGTCCTTTAAGTCCAACAATCAAACAGTTAAATCTTTTGTGTGCATTTTCCTGCACTAGCCTGTGAAACATTCCCATGGTTTCCACTGCCAATACTTTATCAACATTATAGTCGAGGAAGTCCACTTGGTCAATTGTTGGTGAGATAGTATATCCTGATTTACCCATTTTTGAAGCATTGATTTCCGTTTCATCAAATAGGGTAATGTCCCCGTATACGGATGCGCCGTCTTCTTCTGGCATTAATCCTAAATCTTCACGTGTAGTCCCGAGAGTCACTTCCAAGTCTTCTCCAACAATGTTTGATTCCTGTTGTGTTTTAAAGCTTATTCCCCAACCTTCAGAAACATAATACATTTCCCTGATGGTAGCGGTTTTATCTCTTGCAACTAAATCTTTACAGAAATTAGCCACATAAACCATCTGGCCCAGTTTTCTGATTTGTTTCACATTACCTAAAGATCTTCTTCCGTATCTGTCACCTAATACGTAGTATCTTTTTGCGTCATCATAAACAATGTTTCCAGTACCTCTGGATGGAACTCTTATGCTAGGAACTTTTTGCTTTTCAATTTCTTCAATGATTTCCTGGCCTAATCCTTTAAGTTTGTTGTAGGTGTATTCTTTCCTTTTTTCCTTATGGGATTTGCCTTCTTGTTTTACTTCAGTCATTTAATCACCTATTCCTCTGGTTCCTCGTCTTCATCTTCATCATCCATGAAGCTGTCTAATGTTGAATTGCCCCTTTCGACGGCATGTCCAAATTCATCAACTTCTTCCATGATGAGTGCATCAAGTTCTTCTTCTTCCTCTTCTTCCTCGACATTTTCACCGAGTAATTCAGCAAGGGCTCTTTTGGTAACTTTGGCCAATACTTCCTGGTATTCTGGAACTCCAGTTTCACCAAGTTTTGCAGCTTCTTCGATTATAACCGGAACATATTCTTCAAATACTTTTGAACGTTTTTCCTTTTCTTTTGCAGCTTTCTTAGCTCTTAAATGTTTTTGGAGTTTACGAGCTAATTTCATGGTTGCTTGTCTTATTTCATGAACAATTTCCGGTTCTGGAGATACACTTTGTTTACCTGTTGAGAGGTATGGAACTTGTGTTGAGATAATATTCACAAATAAGGTTAATGGAGTATTGTCTAAGTCTCTAAGACCGTAACGTTTCCAATCGATACTTTTTAAAGCTTCAGTAATAGCACAGCTTCCCGCGTCGAAAGTCAATGGAACTCTGTTAGCAAATCTCATAATTTCTGATTTTCTCTGTTCATTCACTACTCTGCCCGCTTCTCCACCATAGGCAAGACCAGCTTCAATAATGAATGAAACACCTCCGCTGTAGGTCACAGGTTTTCTTGTAATGGTTGCAACAAATTCTGGTTTGAGGATTTGTTTCATACCTTTTTCGATTTGCTCAGATCCGATTGGTATAAGTCCATCTGTTGGAGGGGCCATGAATTTCATTTTCTTGAAGCAATGTACGATTGCTTCCGCTTCGGCAAATGTCATTGCTTTTGGACGTTTGTTCATGTCAATTCCGGTCATTTCTGCAATTTCATCTACTCTTTTGGCAGACATTCTGGAGAGGGATGAAGTCAACATACTTTTATATCTTCTACTGTCAGTATTTTGAGCCATTGTCATTATATCGTCAGCACTTACACCTTTAGGGTGTGGCAACACTTCTTTTGGAAGTATTGGGACAATATCTGCAGCTCTTTTGAAGATATATTTGTGTCCGGATGGGTCTCTGAATGTAATTTTTGCATGAGGGTTTCCAATCATGGTTCTTCTGATGTACTCGAATGCACCTTGTTCTGCCATGGAGTAGGAAACTTCTTTAAATTGTAATTCAATACAAACTCCAGTACTTTCAGCAGGATAATCCTCACGTTCCATTAGGATTCCCCTATTGTTTTTAACATCCATTTGGAACTTCATTTTTACCCCTTTAATTTCATTGCCCTCTTTATAACATGAAATTACACGAGCTGGCTTACCAGTTGTCATTTGGGATAAAAGTACACATCCACTACATCCTAAACCTTGTTGTCCTCTAGATTGGATGTTTCTGAATTTGGATCCTGCAAACATACTACAGTATACTCTCATCACATAGTCTTCAGGAATACCCGGACCGTTATCCTTGTGTCTGAGAATATAGTGTTCTTTATCTATTCTTTTTAATTCGATGTCGATTTCTGGAAGTATTCCTGATTCTTCAGCTGCATCAAAACTGTTTGTAATCAATTCGTGGAAAACAATTGTTAAAGAACGGATTTTTCCAGTAAATCCCAACATCTGTTTGTTTTTTCTAAAGAACTCTGATGGAGTCAAGTTCTTGAAATCATTTCTCCAATCGAGTCCCGGTTCTTGTTGTGACAAAATTTTCCTCCTTCGAAATTTATATGTTTATGTTTATTAAGATGACAATATTTAAGTTAAGTGAGAGAGCATTTGCAAAGTAATATTTTCACGGTGCCCTATCTAACTTGCTTAATATATGGTAAAATAATAATTTTAAAACATAAAGAAAATATAGTATTTTTACTATGTTATCTATATATATTGGTTAATGTATATAATGCTTTGCCATATTTGATAGAATTATTATAGTAATTTATCATTAAATTAATAGGATTTTTTCAATATTGATTTTATCATGAATTTTTCAATGGATATATTCATTGTGTTTCAATAAGAAATAATGGCAAGGGTATGTAAAGTGGTTAAAAAATAAGTTTTAGGAGTTAATACTCCTAATAGTCCTTTTCATCAAAATCGATTCCGTCTTTGAATTCGATTTTATCATCTTCGATTCCGACAAGATCTTTAAATTCTTTCATTTTCAATGTTTCTTTTTTATGTTCTAAAAATCCGTAAACGGATTTGTGTCTAGATCCGTTTAAAATCATTTCAATGGCTTCCTTTGCAATCATGATGTTGTCCATTTCACCAATCAATGAAACGGTTTTCCCATAAACGGCCATGTCAACTTCAGCCATTTCCATAATTATTTCACGTGTTTTTCCATCTTTTCCAATGATTCTGCCTTTATGTCTTGCAAGGGCCTTTTTGGATTTGCCGATGTATAATGGTAAGCTAATTACTTCTAAATAAATGTCATCACTGATTAATTTAAGCGCAACTTCTGGGTTAAACCCGCGGGCTATAGCCTTAACTATATGATTTGCATTCCATACTCCCAATGGATCTTCCATATTTTCGCTAGGTGTAATATAAACGGTTCCATCGTCACTGTCAATATCTAGGATGGTTCCAGTTATGTTTTCAATGGATTTTTTTACTTTACCATTGCTTCCAATCAATGCCCCTACTCTGTTTTGAGGTATTTTCAAATAATCTGTTTCTGGCATTTTATCACCTTTTTGTTAATTAATAATTAGTTATTTAATCAATTTTATATAATAATTTCTACAAAGTAGTTAGATTTTAGAGTTTTATTATTTTTAAATATTTTCATTGGAATTGGGATTATATTCCGGTTACGGTAGTTGATGTTTTTTCTTTTTTTTTTTAAGAATTCATGTTTTAGGATTAGTCTAAAACTTTGGTGAGACATATTCCCAAATTTCTTCAAAACTAGTTTTCACACCTAATTTAGTGTACTCACGAACAAGAGTGTTAATGTCTCTTTCAAGCAATTCTTTAGAAATCGGATTATCTAAAACCACAGATTGTGAAACGTCGATTATAATAGGTTCTTCATTTAAATTTAAAATGTTGTAATTGGACAAATCGCCGTGAACCAATTTTGCCTCATTTACAAACAGCTTTAGCTGCACGAGCAGCTTATTGAAGAATTCTTCGGGATTCTGTGGCGGTTGGTTTCTCACAGGTTGGGCAGGATTGCCGTCTTCATCTCCAATAAATTCAATAATTAAAACATTGTTGGAACTTGTTATAGGTTTAGGAACATTGACTCCTGCAGTTTTTAATCTAGTTAAGTTTTTAAACTCTTTTGTAACCCAGGAATAGATGATTTTTCTTTTGTTTTTAGTTTTAATGTTAAATCTCGGATCTCCTTTAAGGTAATAGTCCATTTTTTTAAAATCAGAAGTAGCTATTCTATAGATTTTAACAGCTACAAATTTTTTATCATCGGTAATTCCGGTAAGCACATTGGCTTCTTTACCGGTACTTATTGCTCCATTTAGGATATCAATGTAGCCTTGATTAGCAAGTTTATATAAAGTTTCTAAAGTTAATTTATCAAAAATTTCATTCCCGACCTTTCTATCGGAGCTGTCCTTTTTTCTTTTTTGTGAATGTAATTTTTGGTATTTTGCATCTGCTTTAGCTACTTTTCTATCCATTTAAATCAAAAAAATAAGTTATGAAAGGCTTACATTTTAAGGTAGCCTTTTCTTTCAAGCCAATTGGATTCTGTTTTTGTGTATCTCCAAATTACATCGGCTTTCTCATCAGCTTGGAAATCCCAAGGTTTTACAAGGATAACGTCCCCCTCACGAATCCAAATACGTTTTTTCATTTTTCCAGGGATTCTGGTCATTCTAATATTTCCATCAGCACAACGAACTTTTAATTTTCCGTGCCCCATAATTTGTTCAACCACTCCAGGTATTTCTCCTTTTTTAGGAGTTCTCACCCTTCTATACTCTTGTTGTTGGTTTTGATTAGGCTTAGACAAATACTCTCCTCCAAAATAATAATACTTTTCTCCATAAGATTAAATTATTTATATATTTATTGATATATTATATATTAATTTATTGGATTTTATATAAAAGGGGTATTATGGGAACTGAATTTTTAAAAATTAAAGAATGCGATGAAGCAATTGATATTATTCAAAAATTATTCGATGATAATCTAAAACCTCAAAGTGAAGAGATTGATGTCAGTGAATCTTACGGAAGAATACTATTTGAAGACGTTTACTCAAGAATGGACTTCCCACCATTTGACAAGGCACTAAAAGATGGCTTTGCCATTCTTTCAAGTGATAGTTTTGGTGCTTCCGAAGAGTCTCCAAATACTTTGGAGGTTATTGACTTTTTGGAAGCCGGATCAACTACCGATAAAAAAGTTGAAAAAGGAAAATGCATCGAAATAAGTACAGGTGCGGCAATGCCTGAAGGTGCGGAAGCTGTTGTGATGGTTGAGTATGCCGAAAAATTTGATGATAAGGTTAATCTATTGACTACTGCCACCCCATCACAGGATGTGGCTAAAAAAGGTTCTGACATCGAAGAAGGTAAATTGATACTTAAAAAAGGAGACTTTTTAAATCCTGGTAAAATTGGTGTTTTGCTCTCACAGGGATTCGAAACAATTGAAGTTTACAAGAAACCCACTGCCGGTATAGTCTCTTCCGGAAATGAAATCACTCTTCAAGGCGAAGAACTGGAATATGGAAAAATCTATGATGTAAACGGAGGGATGATTAAAAACGATGCCATTTCCTGCGGTGCCGACGCCAAATTCCTGGGGGTTATGAGGGATAACTATGATGAAGTTAAGGAAAAAATCATCGAATCCTTAAAGGAAGTGGACATATTGTTCTGTTCAGGCGGAACTTCTGCCGGACTTGGTGATGTCTTAAAACATGTTTTGGATGAATTGGGTGAAGTTCATATTCATGGAATTTCAGTCCAACCGGGAAAACCGACAATAGTGGGTGTAATTGACGGTAAATTGGTCATTGGTCTTCCGGGAAATCCTGTATCTGCTTTAATGATATTCAACGCATTTGTTTCCCAACCTTTATCTAAACTTGCAGGTATTGAAAAAGACTTTGAGTTAAAAACAGTTAAGGGCAGGATGACTCGCAGGATTCATTCGCAGGTTGGAAGAATGCAGTATCAACTTGTAAAAGTTGAGGGCAATGAGGTTCATCCGATATTTAAGGATTCCGGGGCAATTTTCTCACTTTCAACAGCTGACGGTTATGTGAAAATTCCTAAATTGGTGGAATTGCTGGAAGAGGATGAAGAAGTAGAAGTTTATTTATTCAATTAAGATTATAGTTTATGTAAGGTGTAATTATGGATTATGAAGTAAAAGTAATTCCGGAACAAAAATTAGGAGTTATTAATTATAAAGGTCCAATCGACGATTTGGGCATTTTAGTTTCTAAAATAATGGGTTGGGTAGATGCTGAAGAAATAGAATATGAAGGTGAACCTTTTGTTGTTTATTTTTCCCCAAGGCATGAAGTGAATCAGGGGGATGCCGTATATGATGTCAGCATCGTAATTAAGGAGGATGCAGCTGAAAAAGATATGATTCGTGTTGTTGACATGATAGAAAATAAGGTTTTATCAGGAACACACTTTGGCCCAACAGATAATATTTTAGACACTTATGCCGAATTGGTTGATGTTGCTCAAAAGAATAATTATCATATCATCGGTTCTCCTAAGGAAGTTCTAGTAAAGAATTTCCATAACTGTGATGATGAAAAGGATTTCGTAACTGAAATTCAATTACCTATAATAGAAATGTAAGGTGAAATCATGTCTGAAAAGGAATTTGATATTGATGAAGAAATTAAAAAGCTTTCTCGCAAATCCACTATCAATATGAGAAAATCAGAATATGCTTTTGAAAATCAAATAAGAAAATTGGATAAGGACATTGATGATCTTGTTAAAAGAAAAATTAAAAATTTTGAAAGTAACAAAAGGTTAATGGAAGATTATTTGACTATAGATTATAGTGAATCTTCTATTGAAAGATATAGAGAAAAATTAAAGAAAATTTAATGTTTTCTCTCTTTTTTTAATTTTGACCGATTACCCTTAAATCATGCACCAATAATTTTGGAATAATAAAGGAACCATATTGTTTTATTTCGGAGTTTAGACCTTCTACTTTTTTCATTATCTCAAATATATTTCCGGATATCATTGCCTTATTGATTGGTTCGGTGAGTTCTCCATTTTCTATTTTAAATGCATTGCTTGCTTCTACTGAAAAGTCACCTGAAATTGGATTTGCAGTATGGGCTCCCAAAACGCTGGTTGTTAATACTCCTTTATTGATTTCAGACAAATCCCTCATTTCGCTGAATTTAAACTCAAGATTTGAAGGTGAAATCATTGGTGTTGTTAAATAGCTTCCTCTGTATCCGTTGGATGTTGTTTTCACTCCTTCTTTGTTTGCAGTGTAGATATCATAAATAAATGAATTTAAGGTTCCATCTTTTATTAAATCGGTTGATTTGGAAACGCTTCCTTCGCCATCACATTTTGTTGAATGCATCCCTTTTTCAAGCAGTGGATTGTCAATGACTGAAAGTGTCTGATTGGCTATTTGGCTGCCTATCTTATCTTTTAAAATGGACCTTCCTCTTCTTACATTCTCCCCATCAAATGCATTTAAGAATGTTTGAAGAAGTCCTGTGGAAGCGTAATAATCTAAAACCACATCATAGTTATTTGTTTCAATAGGTTTTGTATCAAGAGAACTTTTAGCTAAATTGCATACTTCATCAGCTAATTTGTCTCCATCCAAGTCATAAAATCTTGAAGATGTTGAGTTATATGCGGTTGCGATTTGCCCTTCTTTTTGAATTGTTACTGATAAACCAATGCCGAATCCAGTACCCTCATTTTCTATGGAAACTCCATTCGAATTCATGATTAATGATTTTCCAGCACTTGCGGAGAATCCTGATCCGGTCACTTCACATCCGCTGTCGCTTGCTTTGGAAATAACATTTTTCAATATTTCAACATATTCCTCAATGCTCAGGTCATTGAATCTCTTGTCGTAAACTTTTTTAACTTCAGTTACGCTTTCTGGTTCTGAAAAAGCATAGTTTTCATCAACTTTATTCAATTTAGTGTTCTCAACTGCTTGTTGTGCGGTTTGGGATATTTTGTCTAGGTTTGAAGTAAATGCAAAACCAACCTTATTATCTTTAATTACTCGAATTCCAATTCCTTTTTCAATCTCTTCTTTTGCAAAGTTTAATTCTTCTTTTCTAGAATCGAGTTCAATTGATTTTCCATCATCAACATAGATTTCGTAAGCATCACAAATATTTTCAACTTCTTTTTTTGCAGTTTCAGCTATTTCATATAACATATTATCACTATAATGCAAATTTTTCAATTGCTTCTGCTACTCCGTCCCCAAAGAACTTTTCGCAGGTATAAGTACTAATCTCTTTTAATTTGTCTTCAGCATTTCCAACGGCTATCCTATAACCAGCTTGCTTTAGGAAATCTTCATCGTTCTGACTGTCGCCGATAGCCATCACATTTTCCATATTTATTCCATTTCTTTCACATAAATATTTGAGTGATGTTCCTTTATTCACTCGTTTATCGGTTATATGGAGTGCAAATCCGCTGTCATAAATTTCCAGTTCGTTCAGGTATTCAAAATCTTTTAAAGCATCTTCCAGTTCTTCACGCGCTATTGTCTTATAGAATACGGTTTCAGTTAATCTGTACATGTTGTCATGAGAAGCGTGCATGTCAAATTTTTCACCTAGTTTTTCCTTCAGGTGCTTTTCGGCGGATGTAACAAAATCTCTTTCAACCAATGTCTCAACAGCATTGTTGTTTTCACCTTCCTTGAAAACGACACCTCCATTTTCCGCTACAAGGCCACCACTACATCCGATGAGCACTTCTGTTGCGTAGGCATAATTTACAACATTTCCTGTAACAATTATTGTTGGGATTCCAGCATCTTCCGCTTTTCTTAAGGCTTCAATAGCGGATATGCATATTTGCCTTTTTTCATCGGTTATTGTTCCGTCAATGTCAACAGCAATTGCTTCTATTGTCATTTTATCACTATCTTTTTGAGTATCTGTGTGCTATGTTGCAGGTTCCTTCTTTACTTACCATGCATGCTCCGATTGGGTGGAGCGGATTGCATTCATTTCTGAACAGCTTACAATCCTCTGGACGGGCAAGGCCTCTTAATATAGGTCCGCAAATACATCCTTTAGGTGCTTCATTGACATCTTTAACTTCAATGTCATATTTTTCACGGGCATTGAATTCACTGAATTCATCTTTAATTTCCAGGATGGAATTTGGTATTTTTGGAAATCCTCTCCATTCCCTGGATGTTATGTCAAATACCTGATCGATCATGTCCTGTGCAATGACGTTTCCTTCTTCACGAACTGCTCGGTTATATTCATTGTCTATTTTCGGTGTTTCGTTATGGATTTGTCTTAAAATCATGTAAACGGACATTAATATGTCTAATGGGTTAAATCCTGCTACTGCTTGAGGTATTCCGAAGTCAGTTGAGAAATATTCAAACGGTTTTGTTCCAATAATTGTGCAGACATGTCCCGGTTGAATCAATGCATTTAAATTTGTTTGGCCGGAATTGATTAAGAAATCAATTGCTGGGGGAATCAGTCTGTGGCATGAAAGTACTGAGAAGTTTTCAGGAGGTGTGGACAATAATTCTGCGGCTGTTGTAGGTGCTGTAGTTTCAAATCCTGCAGCGATAAATACTACATCATTGTCCTCTTTTTCAGCAATTTCAATAGCCCTATTAATTCCATAAACTACTCTAACATCCCCTCCTTCCGCTTTAGCGTCTGCTAGTGAAGAATGTGAACCCGGAACTCTCAACATATCTCCAAAGGTGGTTATTGTAACTCCTTTGTCGATAAGTTCCAATGCTTCATCAATTTCACGGGAAGGAACTACACATACTGGACATCCTGGTCCTGCAACAATTTCCACTTCGTCAGGAAGCAGGCTTCTAATCCCATTTTCCATTATGGTATGCTCGTGGGAGCCACAAACGTGCATTATTTTTACGGGTGTAGCTAATCTATTTATTCTATCCAATAATTCTTTTGACATGTTTTTCATTTTAACACCGAAGATTTAATATTATATTATAAATATATTTAATATTGGATTAATTAAATTTTATTGTAATTTTTTAGGGATTGTTATGTTTAATAATAATAAAATTTTAGTAGTTATTCCTGCAAGAGGAGGTTCTAAAGGGATTCCTCGAAAGAATATTAGGTTACTTAATAACAGGCCTTTGATTTCTTATTCTATTGGTGCTGCTAGGGCATCCAAATATGTTGATGATGTTGTTGTAACTACTGACGATTCCGAAATTGCATTGATATCCGAAAAATTCGGAGCAAGTGTTGTTAGGCGTTCTTCAGAATTGGCCAGTGATGAAGTCCCGCTCGCTCCTGTTGTTTATAATGCAATGATTCAAAAAGAAAAATTGGCTTTTGATGAATATGATTTGGTTATCACTCTCCAACCTACTTCTCCATTGCTTAAGCCTGAAACATTGGACAGGGCTATTGAAAAATTTGAGGATTTCTCGATTGACAGTGTTATTTCTGTAGTTGAAGATAGGCATTTAAAGTGGGGCTATGATGATGGCGGCAAGAGATACTTCCCACTTTATTCAGAAAGGAGTGGCAAGCAGGATTTGCCAAAATCATTTAAAGAAACAGGTGCCATTTTAGCTACAAGACGGGCTTTTGTTCATGAAACTTCACGTCTTGGAGATAATATTGATTTAATTGAACTTTCAAAAGAAGAAAGTATCGATATTGACAGTTATGAAGAGTGGTGGTTGGCTGAAAATTATCTTCAAAAGAAAAGAATAGCTATTGTGGTAAACGCTAACAATGAAATTGGAAAGGACCATCTTTATAGATGTTTGTCCATCGCTTCAAAATTGGTTTTCCATGATGTATTGTTATTGCTTGATGAATCTCATAAATTAGGGATTGACATAGTAAGCGGCTATAATTATCCATATGAGGTTTATAATGGTTCTGATGATTTATTTGATAAGTTAGGCCAATACATGCCTCAAATTGTTATTAATGATATTTTAGATACTTCAGTAGAATATGTCCTTAAATTGAAGACTAAAGGTTATTTCGTTGTAAACTTTGAAGATCTGGGAACAGGCACTGAGTTTGCTGATGTGATTTTCGATTCATTATATGAACATGATTTGTCTGAAGCCCACACTTTCAGCGGCCGCAGATATTATATTTTGAAGGACGAATTTTATTTCCAGCCTGAAAAAATAATCACTCAAAACGTAGATAATGTCCTAATCGCATTTGGTGGAAACGACCCTAATAATTTCACAGAAAGGGTCATTAATGCAATCACTAAAACAAATTATGAAGGGCGCATCAATGTAATTTTGGGAGTGGGCTATCCTGATAAGGAGGGTCTAATTTCTAGAATTGAGTCAAATACTGCTATTCAAGTTTACACCGATGTGTCAAACATTAGTGAATTCATGTTTAAAGCAGATATAATTTTCACATCTGCCGGCAAGAAAATGTATGAAATATGTTCTTTGGGAGTTCCTACAATTTGCTTATGTCAGGATGAAAGGGAATTGACTCATGTATTCTGCAGCAGCACTAATGGATTTATTAACATGGGTTTGGGTGTAAATGTTGATGATGTTGACATCATAAATCAGTTTGTTGAATTGGTTGACGATTTCGATAAAAGAATAGAAATGAACCAAAAAATGCTGGCTGTCGATTTGAAAAATGGTTTTGAAAATATCTGGGCTGTTATTAAAGAGGAATACAGGAAATTTGAATTGAATAAAAAGTTATAAGGTGTTTATTTTGAATATATTCAGTAAAAAACCATTTTTAATTGCCGAAATCGGTGTTAATTTTTATGATATTGCTAAAAAAGAAGGTATATCTGATATTGATGCTGTAAAACTAATGATTGATGAAGCAAAGTCATGCGGTGTTGATGCAGTTAAGTTTCAATCATATAAGGCGGAAAATATTGCATCCCGTAATTCTCCTGCTTATTGGGATTTGTCTGAAGAGTCTGCCGAATCTCAATTTGAGCTATTTAAAAAATTCGATAAATTCGGTGTAGAGGAATATCGCGAGTTGGCGAATTATTGTAGGGAAGTGGGGATAATGTTTTTGTCCACACCATTTGATTTTGATTCTGCAGACTACTTGGATGAATTTATGGACGTTTATACAATTTCTTCTTCTGATTTAACCAACATTCCATTTATCAAATACATTGCAAGTAAAAATAAGCCTATTCTACTTTCAACTGGTGCGGCTACAATGAAAGAGATTAAAGATGCTGTAAATGCAATTGAAGAGATATCAACAGTGGATGTTGCAGTAATGCATTGTGTTTTATCTTATCCTACAGCTTATGAAGATGCAAACTTGTTGATGATTAAAGATTTGGCTAAACACTTCCCAAATTATGAAATAGGATATTCCGACCATACAAAACCTGATGAAAATATGATGGTTTTAACAACAGCTTATAATTTCGGAGCCAATATTTTAGAAAAGCATTTCACATTAGATAAAACATTGCATGGTAATGACCATTGTCACTCGATGGATTCAGGTGATGTTTCTAAATTTAGAAAGAATGTTGAATTTTTATCAAAAATTAATGGAAGTTCAAATAAACAACCGTTAATCTGCGAATCTTCTGCAAGAAGGGAAACAAGAAGATCTATTGTCGCTAAAAGAAATATTAAAAAAGGGGAAACTATTTCCTCTGCAGATATTACATTCAAAAGACCCGGAACTGGCATTTCTCCGGCTGAAATGGATAATATTGTTGGAAAAACTGCAAAAGTAGATATTTGTGAAGATACATTAATCGATTTTCAAATGTTTGAATAATTGGTGCTTAATTTCTATTATGGTATGGTCTTGAAGAGTTAATTTCTTCTTCCTTTGCTTCTGCACAACTCTTATTTATTCTTGGGTGTTGATTATTAACGAAATCGATAAAAAATAAATAAATTAAATTAAAGGCATTATAGCCCTTAATCAATTTTAATGCACTCATTCGGACACATGTCAACACATGTTTCACAATAACTGCATTCTTCTGGATCGGTAATGGTCAATTTGCCATCCTTAAGAATTAATACTTCCATTGGACAAACATCTGTACAATCCCCGCAGTCATCGCATTTTTCAAAATTTATTGTAATGTCAGCCATTTTGTAATCTCCAAATTTTTATATAGAGTTTTATCATTTTTTTAATATTTTAATTTAATGGATTTTTCTTATTTAATATGGAATATGCCATATTTCTTAGTTAGCCAATTCTTGAATTTCCATTCCATTAAAACTAACATTATTTTCTAAAAGAGTATTTTCGTGTAATTTAACTGCCATTATTCATTTTAAGATTATTAAAACAGCTTTTTTCCACTATTTAAGATATATTCAAAAAATAAAAAAAGAAAAATTAAATTATTTCTAAAGAACAATCGGCGGAATACTTGTTAATTAAAACAGCACATTTGTCAATTGTTTCAGAATCTAATTTAATTGTACTGGTTCGGATTTTATTCAATAATTCCTCAAT
>NZ_JBGVOG010000061.1:0-5741 GCF_045126245.1 Methanobrevibacter sp.
GAACATACAGATGAAGATTTCAAAAAAAGACCATGGTACCAGAAACACATCTATGAAGAAAGACACCACCTCAATGCAGATTGCGTTTTGAATATTTCTATTAAAAACATTCTCTACAAACACTATAAAATATTCCTTAAAATACTTATTTAACTACTTTATATTTCTTCTTTTAAAAATGTTGTGAGGACATCATTTTCACCTCAATTTTCAGGGGAGGTTTCCTCAAAATCTTAATGATTTACCAAAATATCGGCAGTTATTTCACCTGATTTTGAGGAGATGATTTTTTCATCCATAAAACACTCAGGTTTCCTCACCATCTGAGATAAAACCCTTCAAATTTACTGCCTTCTAAAAGCACATTTACTAAATTTTCACTTTGTCTTTCAATCAAATCGAAGTAGCTTACACTTTCATCACAGTAGGTTATTGTCGAGTAAATTTTAGCTAAAATCTTTTCAACAATCAATTTTCTTGCTTCCAATTTTATGATATTGTTGCGCTTATCCAAATCATCAGCTGTAACCTGTTTTCTGTTGATCAGCCCAATCACAGTTTTATCTACTATCTGTTGCCTAAAGGGCTCTATCAAATCAAAGGTTAAGCTTGTGCGACCATACATATCAAAATGCAGAAAACCGCAGTATGGATCCAGTCCATTAACAAGTATACTTTTTGTAATTTCGCTTGCAAGAATCGCATAGCCATAGTTAAGCATTGAATTCAGTAAATCTGTCGGCTTTTTTGTTCTAGATTCAAAACCGATTTCAGTTGGGATGAAGTACTTCACACCGCTCCAATATTCATTTGAGGCCTTTCCTTCCAATCCCATTATTTTCATTCTTACATCCTCATTGCCTCCTTTCAATCTCAACTCTTCAAGCTGGCTTATGCATTCATCAATCTTTGACCTATGATTATAAACCCTTTTCAATTGTTTTTTCTTGTTTAAAGTCGTTAATGTAGCCTTTTGATTTTTCATCTTTGATTTAATCAATTCTTTGGATATTTCAAGACCAGCTTTATTTTCACTTAGCCTGTACTGTTGCTTTTTCAACTTCACATTTCTCCAGTCAGGTGATTCAAGGGTATATGTCAGCTGCCCTCGCGGATTGATAGATATCAGTTTAATGTTATTTGCGGCCATTAAATCAAGTGCATCAAAGGTAACATGACCTTTTCCAACAACGGTTATGTCAGTAATCAAACTTGCTTTAATTGAATCCAATATTTCATCCTTTTCATGTATGACAATCTGGTTGTCTTTCTTATGTATGGATTTTCCGTATCCGTCTATGACTATCTTCATTCAATACACCCTGTACAAGTCGCTTTTGAATTTGATCTCGCGCCCGTTCAATCCCATTTTTGAAAAGCAGTTTTGACAGATTGGAAATATCAGGAGGTTGTCGTTCTGTCTGATGATTTCATCGATATTTTTCTCAAGCTCTTCACGCTCATTGTTTTCAAGTTCCCCTACATATAATGTCGGTTGGATTTTTCTAAGTCCGAAATGCTGAAGTACCTTTTCAATATTTTCCTGATTGCCTTTGAACTTGCAATCGAAACTTGCCATCATATACATAAAATAATTTATATTATTGAATGTTTATTAGTCTTATTTTTACATAAAGAAAGCTATAAATACTATGTTTTTTTTAAATCTATTTTACAAGACTATAACAATATTTTTAAGCTATTATAATTGGATAAAATTTAAATAGGATAAGAAAAATAAAAATTTATAATTAAAAAGGAATTTATGTAGTTTAAATTCAAATTAAAGAAAATATTGAGAGTGATAAAATGAATTATGAATTAGTTGATACGATATTGTATACTGGTGAAGAAGGAACAGAAAGCATTACAATGCTTATTAATCATGAAGACAACTCTATGTGGGCTACTCAAAAAACAATAGCCGAATTGTTTAAAGTAACAAAATCAACCATAAGTAGACATTAAAAAAATATTTTTGAAGATGGAGAATTAGATAGTAATTCAGTTGTTGCAAAATTTGCAACTACTGCTTCTGATGGAAAAAAGTATAATACCAATATTTATCATCTTGATGCCATTATCTCTGTCGGATATCGTGTTAACTCAAAACAGGCAACACACTTCCGCAGATGGTCTACTAGGATTCTTAAAGAGTATATGATAAAGGGATTTGTTCTAGATGAGGAATTGCTGAAAAATAATGGTCGTTTTGGAGTAAGTTATTTTCCAGATTTGCTTGAAAAAATCAGAGAAATCAGATCTTCAGAAAGACTTTTCAATCAAAAACTTACTGATATCTATGCCACAAGCTATGATTATAACCCTGAAGCTCAACTGACAAGGGATTTTTTTGCAACTGTCCAAAACACATTAATTTTTGCGGTTTCAAGGCAAACTGCTGCTGAAATAATCATGTCTCGAAGTGATAAAAATAAGCCCCATATGGGATTAACAACATGGAAAGATTCTCCAAACGGAAAAATACTTCAGAGTGATGTTGTCATTTCTAAAAATTACTTGAATCATGATGAATTATCATTATTAAACACTCTCGTTGATGGCTTTTTAACATTGGCCGAAACAAGGGCTATGAGCAATCAGCCAACTTTCATGAAGGAATGGAAAGCCCTGCTTGATGACTATATCTCCTTAATCAGCTTACCCCAATTGGAGAATAAGGGTAAAATTTCATCAGATGATGCAAGGATTCATGCCATCAATGAGTATAAGGAATTCAGAATAGTTCAGGATAGGGATTATCAATCAGATTTTGATAAGATGATAATTGAAGTTAGGAAATTAGAATACAATTAATGGGGTAGAATAATTAATGTGATAATTTGATTTTTTTTTATCGTCACAATATTTTCACATGTGAAAAAAGTTTTTGAGGATAGGGTGATTATTGGAATGGAAAAGTTAATGACAGGAAATTCAATAAAAATTGATAGCAATTGTACCAAGAAAAATTTTCAATTTTTTCTATTTCCTAATTTTTTATATTTTTTTAAAAATTCAATTATTACTTCCCACTAATTTTTTATTACAAATTCAAAAATTAACAAAATCACCATATTTCAACCGCTTGATGTAGGTGTCTTACTATACTTTCAACACTTCTAGGAAAAACTCCAAATTATGCAAATTTTATATATAAAGAAAACGTATATTTTATGTAATAATATACAGTAAAAATGAAAAGATACGAAGTCTTTATATACTTAAAAAAATAATATTATATCAAGGGTTTGAGTATAGAAATTTAGGAGGCAAAATGCTTATGATTGAGGTTGATGAGCTAACCGACTACCTAGATGAATACTTGGAAGAAAAGCAAGAGGTAAAAAACTTAACTCAGGAAACAATAAAAAAACAAACCTTCAATATATCCAAATTCATAGAATATCTTGAAAATGAAGGAATCGATGAGCTGAACAGCGACAATGTCAAAAAGCAATTGAGACATTATCGTAGGCACTGTCTAAAACAGCGCGGCAACAAAAGGACTACCGTCAAGACATATATGATGAACATTCTGGAATTCATCAACTCTGAAGACGTTCAGGAAGAAATACAGCATGATACCATCAAAATGAAGGATATCATTGAAGTAAAGGCTGAAGATCCTGAAACTGCTAAAAAAAGAATTGAAAAGATTAGCTTAACAAGGCCGCAAAGTGCATTCTTTCTGGATACAATTCAACAGAGCGGAAATAAAAGGGATTATGCAATTTGCAGAACTTTCATTGATTCTGGAATGAGGCTAAAGGAATTGGTATTGTTGAACAAATCCGATATCCAGGTTCAGATTGATGAAAAGGGATTTTACATCTTGCCAAATGACACCAATGAATTTATTGAAGTGTTTCTTCGTGCTGAAACAACTAAGGGAGAGCTGAAGGACCGTACAACCTTTATAACCTACGATACTCTTGTGAGCTTAAATGATATGATCTATGATAGAATCACAAAACTTCGTAAAAATACTAATGATGTTTACAGACCCGTAATTCAAAGAAACAAAGCTTTAGAGGAAGTTAATCGTGAAGAACTGTTTACCAATATCAAAGGAAACAGAATAGGTAAACGTGGAGTTCAGGATATCGTAAAAAAATATGCTCATTTAAGTGATGAGAGAATAGAAAACGAAAACATCGACTGTCCTGTCGAATATGGAAAAAATGTAAGCGTTCACATTCTCAGACACACCGCTTTAAGCCATTATGCCGAGATTTTGACGGTTGCAGAGGTTCAAACAATAGCAGGCCACTCCAACAGCCAAACTACCGACAAATATATCCATGTTGACAGAGAACAAATGAAGCAAAAATTAAAAGCTAATAATATGAAGTTTAATATGTGATTTATTAAATTTCATCATTTTTTTAAAGTTTTAGAAGATTTTAAATAGTATATTGTAGAATATTATTATAGTATTACTATTTTACAATTTAAATTAAGGATTTATTACATGATTTCAAAAAAGATTATTTTATTATTAAGTGTTACCTTAATGCTGGTTTCGATAATAGGAGTTTGCGCTTCTGATTATCAACAGGATATAAATGAATTGAAGGCTATTCTAGCCAATACGGATGAATCGGAAATGATTGGCTGTTGCTCTGTCATGTTGCAGCTTGAAGGAAACGACAGTATGTTTGCATTCAGAAGAGATGCGAGTTTCGGTGCAGACATATTTATTATAAATACTACTGACTGGCATGGCCATAGGGCTATAAAACAATATAAAACTGATGGAGGATACTTCTGTCAAGCTGTTGTTACTGATGACGGCTGGATGATTGGATTCGGGGGAATCGACGACGGTAAAGACAATGAAAGAATTGAAAACATTACCTCAGAAATGATTAATGAAAACAATACAATTTCAGAAGACATTTTAACTAAAGTACAGGCAATAAAAGCTAATTACGGTCTAGGACATCTTCTTATCAAAGCTCCTAATGGAAATTATGGTTTGGCTACTGCTACAACCCATGAAACAGGTCATTTGGAACCTGGAGAGTATGTCTCCATACCTAATAGATATCAGTTCCTCAGAACAGGTTCCATTTCTTTAAACACTACAGATAAAGTATCAACAATGATGGAATTGGCTGCATCAGACCTGTTTGGCCTTACCAGAAGGGATATCACCACTTTCCACTTCCATAACGGCACCAACGACACATTTGAAGGAAACATCACTGATATTTATCTCTCAAACGATGATGGATCAATGCATGGAATGTCAACAGGAGGACTTGCGGATAGTGTTTATTTCAATGGTTCTACTGTCATTAATGCAAGTAAGATTCCTATAGCCCCTAAATATCTAAAGGTCGGCACTGTTGAATTTGAAGAGGTTCACAATGATACATCTATCTTTGGCGAGTTTAACCTCTTTAATTATATGTCTCTGAAGGTCTTTTTGACCTTTTTAGCGGGAATTTTCTTAATTGCGTTGGCTGTTGTAAGAAATTTAAGATTTAGAATGAACTAAAATTTATTAAATTTCATAAAATTTAATAAAAAACAACAAAATTTAATGAAATTAGTGTATATAACTAGCTTGATATATATCAAGCTGTTGATATACATCATTTTCTAAATATTACTTGAGTATTAGTGGTATAAGATATATTTATACTACTTTCTGTATTTATGGAAAATATTTATTATATATATTTCCGTATTTCATTATAATATATCAATTGGTATTAGTGATATTAATACTG